>NZ_JAQZSD010000048.1:0-34654 GCF_028674935.1 Lysinibacillus sp. CNPSo 3705
AATTCAGACAGATAATACATTAAATTATTTAAAAACAGAGGTAAATAAAAATATAAAAAATGAAAATCTCTTAGATATATTTGGAAATGAAAATATACATAAAGACAATGACGAAGAAAATAACAAATCTAAACTTGAAATCAGATATGAAAATGGTTATATACGTAAATATATTGTGAAACCAAATGGACAAAGAATACTTATTATGGAGGTTAAACAAACCCAAGAAAATAGGAAAGAGTCCGGAGATTTAAAAGATATGTTGATACAACAGCTTGAACAGCTAACTAATCCAAAAAAATATGAACAGAATACTTCTATCTTAGAAAAAGAAAAAATTTTTTCAAAATATAAAACAGGTATTTGAGGACAATAATTTTATTGTACATTAGAAATCCTTCAAAAAAAGATGTCTGCTTTCCCCATAAGCAGATATCTTGTTATCTTAACTATACTTTGTATATATCATCAAAATGATGACCTTGGACAGAAAGGACTTTGGTTTGTATACAAACTCATCCTATCATACCTAGCCTTCTATGAGATTCGTGATCCTCGAACCATTGTTTTGTATCCAGCTTCTTTAGATTCCGCGTCGCCACGGACACCCTTGCTCTTGGTTAAGCTCTATGTCTTCGGGGTCCCGCCCCCCATTAAAAGTGCAAATCTACCCATACTTTCTACTAAATTCGGACCTAAAACAGCGCCAAGTGTTGTGACGGAGCAGTGGAAAACGTTGATACATCAATGTTTATAGAGGGAGTTTAGTTGAAGAATAATTTAAAGATTTCAGGGAAAAGTACTCATTAATTAAATCTATAGTAAAGGAATTTTTGATGAGGAAAATATTAGTAATATTATCTTTTGTTCTTCTTAGTAGCCATCAAGTAGTTGCGAAAAAACCACCGAATGAGAACTTATACAATGATGCTTTGCTAACAATATTTTCAGGAAAACTTTATCCACAAAGTGAACAACCTGATTATAAACTTATTTATGATACTTTGATTACAACTCTATTCCCCTCCATAGATAAAGAAATTATTAATTATTATGGCTATCCCAAACAATTTGAGAGTGCTAAAATACTGGGTATTACAAGAGAGCATGAGGGCAGTTTTGATTTTAATGCAGAAGTCCAAGTAACAACATTTGAACATGCACATGACCCTCCTTATGGTAAGGAAACAATGACTTTTAATATAAGTCCATTTGGGGTTAAAACCACTAGCTTTCAACATGAGGGCGATAAATTAGAACAGGATATAAATGAATTTTATAAAGCAACACTTTCAGATATAAAACAGTCTTTTAATCTGAATTTAGAGTCTTACCCTTCTTACACATACAATCAATTGCAATACCAAGCTGAAATAAATAATGAATTTAAATCTCTGTTTAATATTGCAGAAGAAATAGTAAGCAGCATATTGCTTCCTGAGAGAAAGATACCCAATAAAAATGTTATTGATCCTGTAACCTTTATAAAAGACAACACAGGTTATATACTCTTTAAAAAGTCCGATGGGACAAATGTAAATTATAAAGTACAAAAGAAAGATGGTAATTGGATAGTAACAGAAAAAAATAGTAAACAAGGTAAGAAAATGGATTATAAAATACCGTGGTATGTATGGAAAAAAATTAAGCCAACTGATTAATTCAGTTAGGCCGCAGATGATAAAACGAATAGCTAATGACATAGCTATTTTTTTATTAAGAGAAAAAGGCTCTTTTGATTTACATTTCGGTGTACCGAATGGCAACAAAGGAACCTTAAATTAAGTTGTTTTTTAATAACGTTTTATTTAAATTCACTCTATATTCTTGATTTTTCTCTACATGATTTTAAAAAAGTGCATTGTAACTTTGAAACTATTTAAGTAACCATCAAAAATTTTAGTATCAATCATTTATCTCAAGCTTTTCTTGACTAAAATGACAACTGGAATAAGGTTTAAAGATAATAGGCCTCCAGTTAAAGATAATGTTGCATAGCTTGTATTAGCTACTTCCATGCCTGAGAGAGCACCATCAGAAGCCCCTGCTAGTGCAACTAAAACATCCATTTTCCCTTGTGTTTTTGCTCGAGTGGACGGCTCAATCGAATCGACTATTTGAGCAGTACCACAAATTAAGCCAAAGTTCCAGCCTAATCCAAGTAAAGAACGAGCTACGGTTTTGGTTTTAGTGGCATTCCCTATCAGACCCCACGCTCCCCTCTCCCTTAAAAGATTGGGCTTTCCCGTTCGGAATATCTATAAAAAGCAATAAGAACTACCAAAGCATTTGGCAGTTCTTTTTTTGTTTTAATTAATGAGCATGCATAACAACACTCTTTTTCTTTGAATAGAGTAAAAAAGTGATAGTTAAACTTAGACTAATAATACCAAAAACAAGTCCCAATCCTCTTAAACCAACTAAATCTAACATCATGCCTGTTGACAATAAGACGACCTGAAAGATGACAGAATCAATCATATTACGGAATGAGAAAAATCGCCCATGAAAATCTTTTGGCACTTGCTTTTGAAAAATAACCATTGTCGTCGGGAAAAAGCAACCTACAGAAAAACCAAAAATGCCAAAAGTTGCTAACGCAAAAAATTTAATATCCGATAATAGTAGCATTAGCTCCATCGAACCGATGATCAATGCTAATGCAAAGAGTAGCGTTCCAATGTTCACCCGTTCCGTAATTAATTTCAAAGCTGCTGCTCCTAGCATGAAGCCTATGCCCTCCACTGTATATAATAATCCTGATATTGTCGTTGAATGATGAATCTCAGAAATTTTCATAATAACTAAATTAAAGGAGCCTAAAAATAATGTAGGAATTAACATTAAGACAAGTGTCATTAAAACAACCGGGTGCTCCTTCACCATCGGTAACACTTCTTTAAAGTCTCCTTTGTCCTTAGATGTTAACGATTGATTTGCCGTTTCATCTAATTGTAGGAAGTTCGTAATAACGAACATCAACATATAGACAATAAATGAAATGATGTACAACCATTTCAGCTCAAAGAAACTTAACATGAATCCCGCTGCAGCAGTACCAATAATCCTTGAAATCGTCCGTGCATTCATTTGCCAAGCATTTAATGTAATTAAATCCTTATCCTTTACAATCATTGGAATAATAGATTGTAAAGCTGGCATATAAAAGGCGGCTGCTATTTGCAACGTAATTAAAAAAAGAATCATCCAAATAACCGAATTTGTATAAAGTGCCATAAACATAAACAAAACACTTATAATTCGTCCTACACTAGCCCACTGTACAACTGTTTTTTTCATTGACCTGTCAATAATACGCCCAACCAACGGACCTACTACTAAACTCGCCAATATACCGCTAGAAATAATTAATGATTTGTGAAAGTCGGAGGGTACGACCTCTTGCATAAAAGCAAGATTCCCTATAATCCCAGCCCATAAGCCAAGACCTACAACAAATTCACCTAATAAAATTATCCATACATTCCGATTACGCCACATGCTATATCTCCTTGTTGTATCATTAATTAATAAATCGTAACAAAATTACAAATATTAGTACATAGTCATTTTACAATAATTTCATTGTCTTCAGGATCAACTACAAAACGTGTGCTTGGTTTCCGTTCCGACTGGGCGCTTTGTTGCTGCCGCTTCGCTTTCGCACAGAAAAAACATTGTTGCTGCCGCTTCGCTTTCGCACAGAAAAAACATTGTTGCTGACGCTTCGCTTTCGCGCAGAAAAATTGTTGCTGACGCTTTGCTTTCGCTACAGAAAAATACATTTGTTGCTGCCGGTACGTTAACACTACGCTTTCGCACAGAGCAAAGCTTCCTGGGGGCGTCCGATGAGCCACTTCGCTACAGAGTCTCAGGCCAACACGATGTTGGTCACGAAGGCGTTATCACAGGATGTGATGCTTTTATCCTTCGTTCCTTATTGCCGGACCCTGAGGAGTCGCCCAGTCAGAACGAAGGCCAACTATTTACATGTCATCCACAACTTTTGATGATGAACCTGTCTTTAATATATTTAGTTCTTTAATTACGGAATATCGCCTTTTCTATCATATGAGGACAGCGATAAAGAACATCATTTGATTCCATTATCAAACCGATGTCCGTGTAGCTTAAAATTTGCAAAAAATTCAGATGAAAATCACCTCTTTAATTTTTCAAAGAGGTGATTTACTATTGAATATTAAAATAAATTTGAAGATTGTAAAGAAATGTACTTAAACATACAGGTTAGATTAGTTGAAGAAGAAACTTTAAAAACAA
Organism: Lysinibacillus sp. CNPSo 3705; assembly: GCF_028674935.1. Classification (NCBI taxonomy): domain Bacteria; kingdom Bacillati; phylum Bacillota; class Bacilli; order Caryophanales; family Bacillaceae; genus Lysinibacillus; species Lysinibacillus sp. CNPSo 3705. The sequence continues at coordinate 4,282 of NZ_JAQZSD010000048.1, forward strand.
TAGACAAGGCCTCTTCCCTTTTCTAGGATTGTAGACTTCCAATAAACACTAATTCTGATGCATCTCTAGAATCTAAAGCACCGTTCATAATTTCTTGTACATCATTCAAAGTATCTTTAAGGCTGACAGATTGGCCCGGTTTATTTGTAAAGGGCTCAGCAGTATAAAAAGGCTGAGTTAGATATGCTTCAAGTTTCTCTCCTCTTTGGTATGTTTGTAACTCTGAAGTCGGAATCCGTTCAATCCCACTAACATTTACTAATGAACGAAGCTCCCGATAACGGCGAAGAAGTTTTAAGGCTTTTTGTTGAATTGTGAAATGTTCCTGATCCAAATGTGCTCCTTCGAGAACAGTTGATGTTGAACTAAGAGGATTAACGGCTGGATAGCGGTGTCTTGCAGCAAGATCAGCATCAAATTGCCAAAATGTTTCAAGTGGTCCATAAGGTAAATCTTCATCAACAACTTCGCCTGTCAAATCAACGAGGAAAGTTGTAACAGAATGAATTCCAATCCCTTGAAGTTTCTCCTGCAGTTGTTGGATACCTCCTGTTATAACATGGGTTCTGTCTGCAACGAACATAATATCTTTGTCTCCACCAATATTCGCAATACACTCATACGTGTCTTCAATGGTGTTTGTAATGATTTCTACATTTTCAACAAGATCATTTAATCCTTGGTGTTCACCTTTAGGCATTAAAAGGATTGTTTTATATGCTTCATTTTTAAGACGATAGAGTAATTCTGCTAAAACCACGAGCTGCCCCATTCCAGGGCGTGCAACCAAACCGACAGTACCTCCTTTTGCTATAGGAGCAAATAAATCTAACGTTTTTATTTTAGTTTCTATCATTTCAATTTTCTCCCCTCTGAGAATCAGATTATCCAAACTGCAATCGGCTAATGATGCAAGTGCAACTAAAGTCCGAACCTCGGCTCTACCAACAGGTATTTTTCCCGTGCATAAGTTAGAAACGGTTGCCGATCGTAAGCCAACTTGTCGGGCTGCACTTGTTAGATTCGGTACTTTCCTGCGTAATAAGCTTACATTTAATCTTAAGTCATCCATTTTCCCATAATTCCCCTCCTTTACTCTATATAGTAAATTAAACCGCGTTATATTGCAACGAAAATTACTCTATAAAATAATATTAATTACTTTTCAGAGTAAATTATGGAAGTGCTATTCAAACTTAAGGAAGAGGTACATTAATTGAACGACTAAGTTGCATGCAGTTTTTAGGGTACGCTTAAGTTATATATTCACACAAAAAATTGCTTTAATTTTTCATTAACCAAAAGAAGCTTAAGAGCAACAAGGGTCAAAAATAATTAAACTTTTTTATAGAATTTTATCTGTCAAATAAATAAGAGCATGTTTTGATCAATCTTTTTTCAAAACATGCTCTTATATTAAGGTTATTAATCAAAATTTATTACAAAGCTACAGTCTGATAGTATTTTCTGAGGAGCCTTAAAACTAACACCACGCTTTCAATTCATATTAATTTTTTTACAAGGCGCCGCCAGCCTATCCAGAAAATAATGACTATCATTCCTGCACCAACAGACTCTGTCAGTTTCCATAAAAGTATAAGAATTAGTAAAATAATTAACGGAAGAATCGTTAGTTTAACATCATCTAACTCTCTCATTCATGCACTCTTCTTTCTTAAGTGACATTATTAGTACTCAAAATACTTCTGACAAGCATAGAACACTTAAATTTCTTGTATAAAATAGGGCTTTGTTAACTCTCAAATTTATAGTTCTGATATGAAATATCTCCGCCATCCTACATTTAAATAACATGGGATACTGCTTATCTTCATCATATTCTGAAGGTAGCATAATGGTAACCTCATATTTTTTATTTTCACTTCATGATTTTGCAGCAAAATTTTTCTTCTTTTTGTAACAGCTTTACCATCATTAATTGTCACAAAATTAATGTTCTAATAACTGTCGATGGTAGCAGCTATTACATCTTATACACTCGCTTCCTCACGAACATCCGCGGATATCTATAACCTATAGTAAACGTTCCGCGTATTTCAGCTGATACTTTTCCATTACTCGGCTAAAGAACGAGGCTAGAACTTGCTGAAATAGCATACCAAACACCACAGGCATAACCGTTTCTGCCGGAAAGTATGTAGTCGCTATTACAACCCCTACAGCAATATTACGCATCCCTCCTGTAAAAACGAACATCGTAACGATGCTTTTATCCTACCAAAGCAAATGCCCTAATACTAAGCATATCCTGATACAGCTAGTAGAAATACGACCAAAATAACACGAACAAGCTCCAAGTTAATATTTTTAATATACGGGGCAATAGCACTACTGTTAATCATGACAATACTAAATAGGCTAAGTTTTGAAAAAGGGGCTAATTTCTTTCCTAAAGTAAGCTCAATTTCACCTTTAGTAAACTCATTTAACGCTACACCTATAAGTGAAGGCACAACAATCATCCAAAGTAAATCTAGAATGAGACCAACAGTATCAATTTCGATTGATTGCCCTACTACAATATGAAGTAATGCTGGGATGACAAAGGGCGAAATGAGTGTATCGATTAAAATAATCCCAAGACACAATGAAAGATGCCCCCTACAAATACTGACCCTGTTGGTATAGCGACTGCTAATACAAAACCAATTGTCAGTAGATGATCGCTAAAGATGATATTTGATACAAAATAAGCCCAAATCGGCATGAGTAGGTGTAAAAATGCAATAACAATTAATATAGCTGTTGGGTATTTTTTAAGATTTTTTATTCCTTCAAAATTCATGCTTAAACTACCTGCAAATGTCATAACAGCGAACAGCCACGGCACTAAAAATAATAGCTGATGCCCTATGTTCCCAAACAACACACCAATTACTAAGCTAAGCGGTGTTAAAATAGGCATCCATTTTTGAAGGTACTTATTTAAACGATTTACCATCTCTTTTTATTCCTTCTTTCATAAAAGAATAGTTTTCTTCAGTCTATAAACTAAAAAAATTTGCAGTTTATATCCATATCCTTCAAACTATTAACATGACTAGAAAGAAAGGATGACTTAGACAAATGAAAAAATTAGTGTGCACTTTATTGCTTCCCCTACTTGTTGTGGCAACTGGCTACACTGCACAAGCTGCTGGCTTTAAAGATGTGCCAGAAGATCACTATGCCTATGAAGCCATTATGTGGGCAGAGGAATACGATATCGTTAATGGCTATCCAGACGGTACATTTAAGCCCAATGCCACAATCACAGAGCAGCAATTCGCAAAATTACTTGCTAATTTTTATGAGCTTGAATCACCGTATGATGAGTTAAAAAAACAAACCCCTGCTAGAAACGGAGCTGACGAATATTACAATCGTCTTGCGAGCTATGGTGTTCCATTAAACGGATATTTTGATAATAATATTCGCGCAGCTAGTGTGAAGCGCGGTGTTGTGGCACAGGCAATTACACATTTAGCTAAAGGTAAAAGTGGATTGGATCAATCCATCCAATTTTTACTCGATTATTACATTTCCACTGGACAAAACTTTCAGTATGAAAACCGCAATTTACAGAAATTTTTTGGCGTAACTAACAATATGACACGAGCTCAAGTCGTAACAATGCTACACCGTATGGATGAAAGAAATTTTTATGAAATTTCAGAGGACGCACAGGCAATACATGAAAATACGAGTAATGCTTCTTTAAATACACGAGCAAAAAATGGACAAAGTCAGCTAGATAAAACGATGCAGCTGATAACACCTTCTAATAGTGCTTGGGATGGTAACTATTCGTATTACTATAAATGGGGTGCAGGCACAACTGATTTTAATCGTCGTGATGCCTATATTTCAAACGCAACAAGCAAAAGCTTTAATATATTTATTACTGCCAATGATGGGACAGCTGCAGGGAGTGTCGATGGGACAGCAACGATTACTTCTAGCACTAAGGCTGCGATGAACAAATCCTCAAACGGCAATCGTTGTGTAGTAGAATTTGAGCTCCTTAATAATGCGCTTAAAATTACCGAGGTAGATTGTCGCACAGAGCATGATGAAGGAACTAATTTTTCTGGCACTTTAAAGAAACAATAAGTTTTTCATTGACCCGAAGAAAACGTATAAAGGAACACCCTTGAGGTACTTTTATAATTCACAATAATTCACTTTCTTTGTGAAAAGAACTAAAAAGTGCGAATGGATAAAAATATTCATTCGCACTTTTATACTTATTTTAAACTAACCAAATACTACGTTTCTCCACTTCTCTATATACAACAATAACGTCTACACAACAATGCGTTTTATTTAACGTACTACTCTGTTTTCTCAGAAACTTTTTATTTTTTATCTAAGCGATCAATAACATTTTTTTCAACTGTAGGTTTACCTTTAAATAAACGTAGCGTGTACTTTATCTTGAACAGTTAATTCAAATAGTGCCTTCTGTGCTGATAACGATTTTAATAAATCTTTTAATTCTAAAGAAGAAACAAGTTCTACTTAACATAAAAACTATCTTTAACTGCCGCGTATCGTGACAAAACCACAAATTTAGATAAGCCTAAATTGTGGTTCCTCTTTGTTTAACGGTGTCCTATCTAAGTGACCTAGACCTTTTACTTAAAATTTCTTATACATCTTCATAGCAATCTCAATAAAATCAGCGAGATATGGAAACATGTGTTTATCCTTATGCCAAGCGATATCCGTAAAAATATCCGCTAAATTCATAGATGTAGTCAGTTCTTTTAAACGATTGTTTTCTAACTCCTTCTCCACCACCATTTTGGGCAAGAATGTAATACCTAAGCCCGCCATCACACATTGCTTAATAGCTTCAATACTTGCAAATTCAATCATTTGTATTGGTAGCGCACCTATCTGCTGAAGCTGTACTTCCAATTGATTGCGGTAGGAGCAACCGCTTTCTGTCAAAAGCATCGTTTCATTTGAGAGTTGCTGTACAGAAAATACCTCTCTGTCCACGTTGCTATTAGTAGGTGCACAGACAAAAACTAATTGCTCTTGAATTAGTCGCTCACGATGTAACATAGGTGTTTCCTTATATGCATCCGTAATAAATGCTATATCTAGATTGCTTGACTGTAATAAATCTTTGGCTATTTCTGTTGTATGCACAGGTTTAAAAATGATTTTGACTTGTGGATGTGCTTTCTGAAATTGTTGTAAAATACTTGGCAAACGGTACACACATTGACTTTCCTGTGCACCTATTTTTAATACCGCTTGTGCTTGTTGATTTAATACAGCTTTTTTCATATCTACATTTAAATCTAGCATTTTTTGAGCATACTGTTGTAATCGCTTGCCCCCCTCTGTAAGGGTAATACGTTTTCCAAGCCTCTCAAAAAGGACTACATCAAGCTCTTCTTCAAGCGATTTAATTTGTGCTGTAATACTCGATTGAGCATAGCCTAGTAGCTGTGCAGTCTGGGTAAAACTTAACGTTTCTGATGCTGTTAAAAACGTTTGCAATTGTTTAAAATCCATCTTCCCCACCTCTAAATCGTTTTTTTCGATGCATTCCATCGAAACATTCAGCTTTATCGATAATAAATATAAGTTTACACTTGTTATAGCCTAAAGAATAGAGGAGGATTATTATGAACATTACAGCTTTTATTGGAAGCTCTAGAGCCGGTAGTAATAGTGAACAACTAACTAATTATGTATTGGATGGCATAAATCATGTAAAAATAGATTTAAAAAATTTATCAATTGAACCCATTAACGATTTACGTCATGATCACAATGGCTTTCAGTTTGTAGATGATGATTATGATCAAATTATCCATGCGTTTTTAACAAGTGATCTTGTTATTTTTGCAACACCTATATATTGGTACAGCATGTCGGGAATCATGAAGAACATGGTAGATCGACTGAGTCATGCTATTCGAGATGAGCGGTTTCCACAGCTAAAAGAGAAACTACAAACTACAGAAGCCATTGTTCTTGCTGTTGGTGGTGACGATCCATATATAAAGGGTTTACCAATGATTCAACAATTCCAATATATTTTTGACTTTTTAAAGATGCCGTTCTCCTCGTATATTATCGGTGAAGCAAACAAACCTGGTGAAATTATTGATGATGAACAAGCACTGATGCAAGCATCCATATTAAATAAGAAATTAAAAGCACGTATTTAATAAACGACCTGAAAGCAGCTATGCTTTTAGGTCGTTTTTTTATATGGTCGAGAGGAAATCTTGAGGCAGCTTCAAATGTTTTTCTGTAGCGTAAGCGAAGCGGCAGCTACAAAGCGCTCAGACGGAACGGAAATCCCCCTCGTTTTGCCGAAATGGATACTACTTAAATCCATTGAGATATTCTAATGTTAAGCTTCCGCTTCTACCAGAATATGTTGGAATGTTGTCACATCAAATAGCCCTGTATCTGTTAGCTTTAAAGCAGGGATAACTGGTAATGCGACAAATGAAAACGTCAATAAAAAATGAAAATCTAGTGTTGGATTGAGCTCGTGTAGGGCGTTATGCAGACTCGCTAATTGCTTCTTCGCCTCATCTGCTGGTGCATCCGTCATTAAGCCCCCAATTGTTAATGGCATTTCCGCTAATATCTCACCATCTGCTACTATGACAAAACCACCTTGAATTTCTTGAATGCGTGACAGAGCAAGTAACATATCTTCATCATTCGTACCTACCACTAATGCATTATGCGAATCATGGGCTACAGTAGTGGCCACTGCCCCTTTCCGTAAACCAAAGCCCTTCACAATACCAAGACCTGTGGTATGCAAATTGTGATGCCGTTCAATCACTGCTAGCTTTAGTAAATCCTGTTCAACAGAAGGTACAAATACGCCATCTTTCACAGGTACATCTATTACTAAATGGTTCGTAATAAGCTGATTTGGTATAATTTCCAAAACATTCGCCTTCGTCCCTTTGTGGAATGGAATACTAAGCATGTCCTTCGTTACATGCGGTAAATGTACAGAGCGATGAATATGTGCAGGTACAATAGGTTCAGTCCGATTCGTTAACATCGCACCGTTTTCAGCAACCTTAACACCATTTTTCCAAACTGCCTTTGCACGCATATTGTCGATGTTCTCGATTAATACAAAATCCGCCTTATAGCCCGGTGCTAAAACGCCTCGATCATATAAACGGTAGCATTCAGCTGTATTAACAGTTGCAAGCTGAATAGCCTGCAATGGCTCCATCCCTTCCTCAACGGCCATTGCCACATCGAAATTAATGCTACCTTCATCCATTAACTCGTCAACGTATTTATCATCGGTACAAAAGCCAAAACGGCGTGCATTTGTTGCATTGACAGCAGGCAATAAATCACGTAAGTTTTTTGCTGCTGAGCCTTCGCGAATTAGTACATACATCCCTTGCTCTACACGATCAGAAGCCTCCTGTGCTGTTACACATTCATGATCTGTATGGATACCAGCAGCACGATAGCCAGTAATTTGATGACTATTTAAGCCCGCACAATGTCCATCTATAACTAAATTAGCCTGCTGTGAAAGAATAATCTTTTCAAGCATGCTGGCTTCACCATTTAATACCGCAGGAAAATCCATGACCTCCGCTAAGCCTCGAACATCTTCGTGCTTTAAAAACGGCTCTAAATCAGCAGCTGTCAGCGTTGCCCCCGCATTTTCAAAATGAGTGCCCGGAACACTAGATGGCAACATAACAAAGATATCCATATCTGCTTTTTTGGCATCTTCTAGCATAAACTGAATGCCCTCCGCACCTGCAACATTTGCTATTTCATGAGGATCTGTAATAACTGTTGTAACGCCATGCGGAATCAGTATACGGCTAAATTCTGCAGGTGTTAACATCGATGACTCTATATGTATATGTCCATCAATCAAACCAGGTACAACATATTTGCCTGCGCCATCCTCTTCGTATTTAGCTTTAAATCTATTCATTGTATCAAGCGCCACAATTTGCCCATTGTTAACGACAATATTTGCTTTTTTCCACGTCAATGTAAAAACATCTGCAACTTGTACGTTACGTAAAATAAAATCCGCCTCATTTTTCCCTTGCGATGTTAAAATATTTTGTGCAAGCTGTTGTAGTTTGTTGGTCATTCTTTGCACTCCTTTTTTCTTTTTTGAATTATCATGCATGAACACTCGTCTAAATTCAAGTTAAGACTTATTATGTAACAAAGAATATTTCTTCATTTTCGATAAATAATCAAAAAACGACCACATTTTAATGGTCGTTTGTAAATTCGAGTTCTTTAGGTGGATCTCCTTTTTTATTCATCAAGCGCATACGAATCGGCTCGATTTTTAGTGTAATCATTTCATCTTGATTACCAACGAAAATACTTGTAAAAAGTTCGGCTAACTTATTTTTTATTCCTTCCTCTAGAATTTCTGTTAGCTTTCCTTCAATTTCAACATATGTGTCACCAAAGCCTCCATTTTCGTATCCATATAATATATGTGTATACGGGTTTTTGCGAAGCTCTTCCATTTTTTCAGAATGTTTATTCGTTACTGTGTATAATACAAAATCTTCATGTTGGAATGTCATATAGCGTGAGTACGGTTTGCCATTCTCAACTGTTGCCATCGTTCCTATTTTTTCACGATTTAAAACTTCTAGTATTTCATCTCGCACAGAGGTCATATCATCTCATCCTTTCTTATCCCTACTATTCTGTCCTTATTTAGCTTACCTAATCCTATTTTTTGAAAAATGCGAATTGACAATATTCGATTCATTTTAAAATCTATTGTTATAATAATTTGTTGAACAACATGAATTTTTAGAATGAGGGTTATAATGATGAAGCAAGCATTTTTCACACGGTGTCTGTTCTTCTTAACGGGTATTTTGCTTTTATCCTTAGGTATAACATTGACAATTAAAGGTCAGATTTTCGGTGTTGGTTCATGGGATGTGTTACATATTGGACTAGCTAAAACATTGGGATTAACTATTGGTACTTGGTCCATTCTCATCGGGCTAGCCATAATAGCGTTTGATATAGTAATGACAAAGAAGTTTCCGCTCCCAGGTACATTTATAGATATGTTTTTAGCAGGAATTTTTATTGATATTTTTAACTATTTGCTTCCTGATATAGATGGTTTTTGGATGCAACTGCTTTCATATGTATGTGGCTTACTATTACTTGGCTGGGGTTGCGGTATGTATATGGTGGCAAATTTAGGGATTGGCCCTCGTGATTCATTAATGCTCTTAATGGTTCATAAGCTTGGCTGGAGTGTCACACGCTCTCGAACAACGATGGAAGTAACTGTCGCTTTAATTGGCTTTTTACTAGGTGGTCCTATCGGCGTTGGTACTGTGCTAATGGCTTTCGGACTCGGACCGATTGTACAGTTTGCTTTAACGTATAATGAAAAATTATTTATGAGATGGACTGGCGTGAAAAGCGCTGTAGTATAGGCTTACAAGACGATGCAAAAGTGCATTGTCTTTTTTTATTCGGTTGCAATATACAGTTCAACTATATATAATCGAACTATATAGTTGAACTGTATATGAGGTGAACTTGTGAAAAAACATAAATTACTCCCTTTATCTGAAACCATGCATTATATTCTACTCGCCTTACGTGAACCATTACATGGTTATGCAATGATGCAAAAAATCGAAGAAATGAGCGCTGGTAGTGTAAGGATTGCTGCTGGTACTATGTATGGCGCAATTGAAAATTTGTTGAAATATCATTGGATTTCGCCTGTAGAAACCCATGATACGAGGCGTAAGGTTTATCAAACAACAGCTGAGGGACTAGAAATACTAGCTGTCGAACAACAAAGATTACAGCGAATTTTATCTTTATATGAGGAGTCTGATGGACATGAAAAAGTTTAAAATCTTTTTTGATATCGAAAAGGAAGAGCAATGGTTAAATCATATGTTGTCCAACGGGTGGGTTTGTACAAATGTGAGTTCTAGCGGATTTTATACATTTAAAAAGACAGCTGATCTTGAACAAGTCATCCGTATTGATTATCAGCAAGATCTTCGGCGTGAAAAACGAACTAACTATAAACAGTTATATGAGGATTTTGGATGGCACTCATTAAAGGAAAAACCATACGATGGTACCTATTATTGGTTAAAAAGAAAAGATGGCAACGATGAATTATTTTCTGATAATGATTCGACAATTTCTAAATATAAACGATTAATGAAACATTCCAGCAATTGGGTAGTGCTATCTTTTATATTGTTAATGATTTTTTATTCCAATGACCATTCTTATTACATTTTCAATATTAAAGATGCTTATTTTACGCCAGGTTTATGGGATGCAAAGGGTTTTGCTTTTCTATTTGCTTTTTTATTCGAAACACCATTTGCCATCATGCGTATTATCCCACCATGGCTATTTTTAGCAACTGGCAGCATGTACCTATTCACGTATTTCCGTTATCGCCAATCCATACAGAAACTTTTAGAATAAACTGCAAGGAGCCACTTACCAAGTGTAAGATGGCTCCTTTTTTGTTTCTATTTTTCTGAATCAGCTGGATTTTTTCCTGTAGCCTCAATTACTTCAGGGGTTCCATCTACTGTATCTTCCTGCACATTTTCAGCGGCAGGCGGAGTAATTGTCACTAATGTATAGTCATCTTCTTGTAAAATTTCAAAGGTAAACTGCTGACGAATATCTCCTACATAAAGTGATGTCCCGATGGCTACATCAGTCACATCAATCTCTATTGTTTCTGGAATTTCTGTTGGACTTACTTTTATGCGAACTTCACGATTAGGCTGTAATAGGAATCCACCATCTGCAACTCCAATAGCATTACCAGTTACCGTTACAGGAATATCAACCTCTAGTTCCTCTGCCATATTAATGGACTTGAAATCTACATGCTTAACATTACCCTTTAATGCACAGCGTTGTACTTCTGTTAACACTGCATTAATCTGTTTACCGTCTACATCTAATTGAAAAACATTTTTATTGCCGAATTGAGCTAACATTTTCGCAAATTGTCTGGCATCTAGTGATACAGCTGTTGATTCCATTTGATAGCCATATACAACGCCCGGAATAGCACCATTTTGTCTAAGCTGAGTTAATGAGGATTGACGCCCTTTATCGCGTTTTTTTACAGTTAAAACAGTATTCATCGATATTCCCCTTTCTGGAAACTAGTCTCATAAAAGGTTTTGCCCGTTCTATAGATTTTTATACATGAGCACTACGGATAGCTTTATCTAAAGTTCGCGCCGGTGCTCTAGTTCTTCTATCCGTTATAATTTACCGTAAAAAAAGCCGAGACATTGTTATGCTCGGCAAAATTTATCTTCATTCTTATTTTCTGCGCGTCAGCGTAGCGTCCAGCAACAACGATTACGCTTTGACGAAATTGATACTATAATTACAATCTTCCAGCTGCACTTAAAGTCATTGCTAACATTTTAGCAAACTCTCCACGGGTAATAAATTGATTTGGCAAGAGATATGTATTAGTATCTAGAGCACCGATTGCATACAAAGTCTCAGTATGACGCAATGATTCCCCTTGGAGATAATAGGTATCCTGATAAGGTAAAATCACATACTCTTCTTCTTGTACAAAATTAACAGCTTCTAATGTTCGACCAAGCATTAAAATTGCCTGCTGGCGTGTGATTTTGCCATTTGGATCAAATATAGTTGGCGTTTTTCCGTTTATGATTCCTAGCGAATGCAACGCACCAACATAACCACTATACCAAGATTTTTTAACATCTATATCTTTGAATTGTTTTGTTTGTACTTGTTGAAAGCTAAATGCGCGAGTTAATAATGCACTAACTTGAGCACGTGTTAGGGAATCATTGACACCAAAGTTATCAGCTGATTTACCTTGAACGATGCCCCTCCTCGATAAAGTACTAATATACGAACTATACGTTGATCTTTCTATATCACGAAAATAATTAGGCGGTGAATTATCAAATTTTAATTCTGCATTATTATGAATAATAGCAATTACTCGGTCATTTAAATCTCGATAAGCAACCGGCTCCAACGCCCCTTTTTTAACAACTTGTTTTAAGACCCCATCCTGACCATTTTTAAAAATTTCCACTTCTAATGGCTGACGGTTATTGACAATATTTGCTTTAACACTAAAAATATCGCCTTTTTCTGATGCATTAAGTGTAGCACCATATGCAGAGTACACCGTCATATTTGGCGTTTTCATATGTACATAACTAGTCGGCTCTTGATAGGCATATGCCTGCATTGGAATGGCTAATGATATACTTAACAATCCAACCAATACACCCTTTGAAATTTTTCCCTTCATCTTATTTCTCCCTTCTTTCATCTAACACAAAATTGTTCTATTCAAAAACTAAACTTTAATTGTTCGAGCTTACGAACAGTTGAAGCGTAGTATAAATATTTACCTAAAAAATTGCCACTTTGTTATCTAACAACAAGTGTAAATCATGAAGCTTTTTAATTTCATATTGTGGTTGAATATCGCTTGTATTTTCTATACCACGTATATTAAACCAGCATGTATCAATACCAGCTTGTAGTCCTCCTTTAACATCAGATGTTAAGGAATCACCAATAATCAAGGTTTTATCTTTATTTATATTATCAATACGTTCAAAAACATAATCGAAAAAAGCGGGCATTGGTTTTTGATAGCCTGTTTGCTCCGAGATAAAAATTCCTTGGAAAAATTGTGCTAAATTCGCATCCTCTAGTCGTTTATTTTGAGTAATTGTTTTGCCATTTGAAACGACATATAACGCATAGTTACCTGCAAGCTGTTCAATTACTTCGTAAGCACCATCTACATAATGATGTGCCTCTTTCAAATATTTTTGAAAAATCGCCTCAAAATACTCTCCATCTACATCTAAGCCGAATTCCTTAAAAGCAATTGAAAATCGAGTGTTATGTAGCGCTTCTTTAGACAACTCACCACGTTCAAAAGCACGCCACATAGATTCATTAATCTCTTTGTAACGAGCAATCATCGTTGGCGTTACTGCAATATTTTCCTGTTTAAATAAACGGTCAAGTGCTGCATTTTCAGCTAAGTCAAAATCTAATAATGTGTCATCCACGTCAAACAATAATGTTTCATACTTAGTCATGTCATTTCCTACTTTCTTTGGTGCTGTATTACCATTTCACTCCTTCTATCATATCGTTTTTTGAGAAAAATAACAGTAAATCTATCCATCATCCTATTTTACAGAATTTTAGGAAATCTTACGGTCACTAATTCGATCCGTCGTTATTGGATTGCCTTCCGTCGTTGCCGGAGTTCTTTCCGTCGCTCTAAGACTTCTTTCCGTCGGTTGGCCCTGCCTTTCCGTCGCCACTAATTCAATCCGTCGTCATTCGATTGCCTTCCGTCGTTGCCGGAGTTCTTTCCGTCGGTTGACCCTGCCTTTCCATCGCCAATAATTCAATCCGTCTTCATTGGATTACCTTCCGTCGTTGCCGGAGTTCTTTCCGTCGCTCTAAGACTTCTTTCCGTCGCTTGGCCCTGCCTTTCCGTCGCCACTAGTTCAATCCGTCGTCATTCGATTGCCTTCCGTCGTTGCCGGAGTTCTTTCCGTCGCTCTAAGACTTCCTTCCGTCGCTTGGCCCCACCTTTCCGTCGCCACTAATTCGATCCGTCGTCATTCGATTGCCTTCCGTCGTTGCCAGAGTTCTTTCCGTCGCTCTAAGACTTCCTTCCGTCGCTTGGCCCTACCTTTCCGTCGCCACTAGTTCAATCCGTCGTCATTGGATTGCCTTCCGTCGTTGCCGGAGTTCTTTCCGTCACTCTAAGACTTCCTTCCGTCACTTGGCCCCGCCTTTCCGTCGCCACTAGTTCAATCCGTCGTCATTGGATTACCTTCCGTCGTTGCCAGAGTTCTTTCCGTCGCTCTAAGACTTCCTTCCGTCGCTTGGCCCTACCTTTCCGTCGCCACTATTTCAATCCGTCGTCATTGGATTGCCTTCCGTCGTTGCCGGAGTTCTTTCCGTCGCTCTAAGACTTCCTTCCGTCGCTTGGCCCTACCTTTCCGTCGCCACTAATTCGATCCGTCGTCATTCGATTGGCTTCCGTCGTTGCCGGAGTTCTTTCCGTCACTCTAAGACTTCCTTCCGTCACTTGGCCCCGCCTTTCCGTCGCCACTAATTCGATCCGTCGTCATTCGATTGCCTTCCGTCGCTCAAGGACTTCCTTCCGTCGATGCCGGAGTTCTTTCCGTCGCTCTAAGATTTCCTTCCGTTGGTTGACCCTGCCTTTCCGTCAAAGGTAAGTTGTTATAAGTTTTTCCTTCATTGAGTAACAAAAATGATCATCTTGCCAAAAAATAGCCCTTTCGATAATTTCATATTTGAAAATAACAGCGAATATGAGACAATAGAGTGCTAGAAAGGAAGATGTACCAATTATGAAGACCATACAAAAAATTACGCCGGCCTTTGATCCATGGGAAACGTATTTAGATGTTGAACAACATGGGCATATGACCCTATCTAATATTGAATTCACAACAACGACTCTTTGTAATATGCGCTGTGCACACTGCGCAGTTGGCTATACATTACAAACGAAAGATCCAGAAGCTTTACCAATTGAGCTAATTATAAAGCGTCTAGATGAAATCCCACACCTTAAAACAATCTCGATCACTGGTGGAGAACCGATGATGTCTAAGAAATCCGTTCAAAACTATGTATTGCCTTTATTGAAATATGCGCATGGACGTGGTGTCCGAACACAAATTAACTCCAACCTAACATTGGAACCAGAACGTTATTTACTGATTGCACCGTATTTAGATGTGCTACATATTTCACATAACTGGGGTACTATCGATGAATTCGTCGAAACAGGCTTTGCCATGATGGAGCGAAAACCGACTTATGAACAGCGTGCAGCTTTGTTCCAACGCATGATTGATAACTCAAAAATGCTAGCGGAACACGGTGTAATGGTATCAGCGGAAACTATGTTAAACAAAAAAACTTTACCTTACTTAGAGCATATCCATAACCAAATCATCAACGAAATGAAATGTGCACGCCACGAGGTGCATCCAATGTACCCTTCAGATTTTGCTAGCGCCCTTACGTCTTTATCACTTGAAGAAACGCGTGAGGCGATTCATCATCTACTTGACATTCGAGATGAAAATACTTGGATGCTATTTGGTACGCTACCTTTCTATCCATGTAGTATGAATGAAGAAGATCAAAAGCTTCTAAAACGACTGAGAGAAGAAAAAAACGTGACGATGCGTAATGATCCAGATGGTCGCTCTCGCTTAAATGTCAATATCTTTACAGGTGATGTCATTGTAACAGACTTTGGCGACACACCTGCGCTAGGCAATATTGTGAACGACGAGTTACCAGTGATTTTCGATAAATGGATGGCAACAGATTTAGCGAAGTCACTAAACTGTCACTGTCCAGCAGTAAAATGCTTAGGCCCTAACGTTCTTGTTCAAAATATGTATTATAAAGATACGAAATTTGTTAGTGGCTCTGCTAGAGTTTAAAATGGAAAATGTCCAGTGCAAATGTATGCATTGGACAGTTTTTATAAAATATATTACTTTTACCTTAAAATTATCTATACCTTTACTATTTAGTATGTGAGATCAATTTCTATGGCTAATACTTTCACCACCATTCAATCGATAGGAGTCATTCAAACTTGCTAATTCTCTTTTAAAGATTTTAATACGTATGAATTCAAACTCTTTATTCTTTCAATCTCTTCTCTCGATAAAGCCTAATAATTCATTATTTCTTCAAACTGTTCATGCCGTTTAAGTAATTATTTCACTAACTGTACCCGCTCTTGTTTACGACCTTATTCTCTTCCCTTTTTGATTCCATCAATGTAGCGGGCTTCTTCATATACTTTAACCGAGACTGGTAAGAAAAAAACAGGGGAATTTTCATCTTTCATAAGCTAACGCTCCAATTCACGATATATGGTTGTTATGATGTTGGCATCGATCCATAAGTTTATATCAAAAAAAGCGATGTTCCGTTCCCGTACTGAACATCGCTTCTTTTTTGTTATTTTTCACAAAACTACTGATATTTCTATCTCCACAACTCTATTTTTCTCGTTGTACTGCCTTTATTTAAGATTCATAGATTTTTCGCTAGTGTAATCAAAGCTACTCTTGTCGATTAGAAGGTTTTACGTAAGTACTCTCGCGGCTAAAGCTGGGGGGTTCTTAACAATTCCTTCGCAATTAGCGTATAAGTATTCATGCGACTTTCTAGTGCATATTGATTGCAATTTAGCATCACTTCGTCAAATCCATAAAGCTCTTGCTCTGCTACTAAAAATTCTGCGACTTCTTTCGGAGTTCCGACAAGATTGGCTTTTCGATTATTGGCGATTGTCATTTTATCCAATTCTGTAAGTGGATAATCCTTTGCTTCCTCGGGTGATATCGCTTGAATAATTTGACCCTTCATGAGATGAAGACGTGTAATATCAATCGGTTTCGCCAAATATTCCGCTTCCTCTAGCGTATCTGCAACTGTCGCTGCATAAGTAACGATAATTTGTGGCTTCTCCATGTAATCGGAAGGTATAAAGTAATCTCTATACGTATCAAATATATCCTTTGACATATTGCCAGTGAAAAATTGTGCATATGAATAACCTACACCAAACCGACCTGCCTGCATAGCGCTTTGACCACTTGACCCAAGTAACCAAGCTTCAGGTAATTGGATATTCGCTGGTGCAGCAATTACTTGATCATAGACATCTTCCCCTGTTTTTTGATTATTCATCAGTTTTAATATTATTTCGAGCTTATCGTATTGCTCTGTAAATCGTTGTCTCCGTCCCTCTGCTAGTGCATAAATAGAGGCATGATCACCACCAGGAGCTCTGCCAACGCCAAAATCAATACGATTTGGCGCCAAGCCACTTAATGTTTTAAAAACCTCGGCCAACTTATATGGCGAATAGTGCATCATCATAACGCCTCCAGTACCGATTCGAAGGCGTTTTGTTTTTGCTGCTAAGAAAGCGGCTGTAACTTCGGGAGCTGAACTTGCCAGTGAATGACTATTATGATGCTCTGCTAACCACATACGATGATAGCCAAGCTCTTCACCTAAAAGCGCTATTTGTTCTGTACGCTGAAAGGCTTCCTCAGCAGTATGATCTTTAGGAATAGGCATTTGATCTAAAATACTTAATCTCATTAAAAACACCCTCTCTGTCTAAACACTCCCCTCTACTTTAATATAGGAAGATCTTTTTACAAAGCAAAAAACCTTACTCATAGGCTAGCCGCTTTGAATGCCATGTTTCATAAACCATGCCAATAAGCAACCGGGTTTGTACGGGACTCAATACGACATCATTAAATTTCATTGCATATGCAGTAAATTTCTTTGTTTGTTCATCCACCACAAACTGTAAAATGGCATGCCCTTTTTCACCTTCAAATGTAATATCACCCGATAATTCGACAACATGTTCACCTGTTTTTGCTTGGTAATACCGCCAATACGGTTCAAAAAATGCGTAATTAAATGCATTACGAACAGATACATCTGAAAAATTCCCCAAATATCCTTCTTTTACTATATCGATATATTCATTATCAGTTATATCTTTTTTGGCATTATATACATATCCGACAAGTAGCCCCATAAACACAACGCAAATAAATACTCTTATATGATTCCCTAAACTCAAATGCAATCACGTCCCCTTTACGCAAAAAACATTATCACCTACATATTACATTAAAAAATACACACAAAGTAGAATATTTTTGATTTTTATAGAATTTTAAAATATTTAAAAATATCTAATTGTCAAAATTAATAGAGAAATACTATTTAAGCTATTTACAGTCCCGTTTCATTTCGCTACTATCAAATAATTATTATAGAAAAGAGATGACCACCGTGCCTTTCGATTTAGATGTAAACATTTTACTCATTCTTATTTTTTTTGGCTTTCTAGCAGCATTTATTGATTCTGTTGTAGGAGGCGGCGGACTTATTTCATTACCCGCACTTATGTTTGTTGGTCTTCCACCATCTGCAGCCGTGGCTACCAATAAATTAGCGGGCACTATGGGGTCATTAACGAGCACCATAACATTTTATCGCTCTGGAAAATTGGATATTAAAGCTGTTTATAAATTGTTCCCCTTCGTTTTTATAGGTTCCATGCTTGGTGCATGGATTGTCCATCTTTTGGACCCAAGCGTTCTAAAGCCGCTAATGCTTGTCATGCTAGCAGCTGTGGCTATTTATACTATTTTCAAAAAAGACTGGGGTAGCGTTTCTACCTATAAAAATCTGACGCCTAAACGTTACACATTTTTCGTAGTGATCATTACCTTAATTGGCTACTATGATGGCTTTTTAGGGCCAGGGACAGGCTCGTTTCTACTGTTTGCCTTTTTAATAGTTGGCTTTGACTTTTTAAAATCAGCAGGCAATGCAAAGTTTTTGAATTTCGGAAGTAATATCGCCGCCCTTCTTATGTTTATATACTTAGGGCAAATAAATTATGCCTATGGTTTACCAATGGGACTTGCACAAATTGCTGGCGCTATCGTTGGTTCTAAATTTGCCATTAAACGTGGTAGCGGATATGTACGTAATTTATTTATCGTTGTGACAATTCTATTACTGTTAAAAAATACATATGACTATTTTTCATGATTATTTATATCTTTAAAAACAAAATAAAGCGGTGCAATTATATGAATTGCACCGCTTTATTGGTTTTGTATATATGTTGTTTTACAATGGTCAATTCTCAATTTTTGAAGAGGCCATTTTTGCCGTTTATCGATAATATTGACTTTTATTTTTTTCTTTTACAGATACTCTTAGCTTCCAAAGCTCTTTAGCTAACTGAAATACTTCTTCATCATTCCCATCTTCAATCGCTACTTTTCTTGCTTTTAATAGAGCATTTGCAGCAGGCGATAGCTCAGGGCAATCCAGTACCCATTTTTTATAATCTTCTATAAAAGGTGCTGTATCACTCCAAACATAATTATGTTTTAAAAATGCAGCACCAACTGTATTTCTATTAAGCTCTTGTTTATAACGAAACAGCTCTCTATCATCGTTACCTAATAGTACTATTTGCTTTCCATCTATAAATACAAGTGAAATATCTTCCTTTTTTAAGATGGTTTCATCATCTCTAAGTTTTAACATAACTTTCTCATCGTAAATAGTCATTTCTAAGCTTTCATGAAAAGAAAATAATGTCACCATAATTCCCGCAAACAATCCAAGAACCATTGTGATAAAACCTACCCATGCTCCATTATAAGATGCAACTAGATTTAAAGGCCCTTAAAAGGGTACCCATGGTAAAGTAACAGCCCACTTAGCAATACTTGGAAGGAACCAACCAAGCACTAAACCGAGTAGTGGGAAACCAAGCCACAAGATCACTTTATCGGCTTTGGAAAAATTCAACAATGTATAATTATTATCCAAACTTTTATTCATCATTTCACCTTTATTTATTTAATATTAGGTAAATAATAACACTAGATTAATATACTGTCAAAACGATTTAACATCCTCCTAAAAATCTCCAACATTCTCCGACAGTTATTTCAATAATTTCAGAAGCTGTACTTCCTGTTTCAAATAAAGACTGCTCAACGACACTTCCAATTACACCCAACTCATTTTTCCCCTTTCTTAGCACTAGCAAAAGGTTTATAATTTGCTATGATTTTTGGACAAATTAACATGGACGTTAAAGTGTAACTTTCATCTGCGGAGGTTTTCTTTATTCCCACAGATTGTTAGTCTTCACTATAGGGTTTTACGGATAATTAATGCTAGATAAATTACTAATTATTTTCCTTTGATGGTAAAAAAATAAGATAATTTTTTTATACTATCAACTTTTTTTCCCCTTTCACACGTCTAGTAGTTGTATACAATTTGAAAATGTTATAAAGGAGCTTCTTTGGACATGAAAACAAGAAATGCATTTCAACATGAAGAGGAGTTTGTCCAGTTAATTCGTGAACAGAAAGAGCGTTTTTATTTGCTCGCGTATAGCTATACGAAAAATGAACAGGACGCACTTGATGTCGTACAAGACAGTATTCAAAAAGCAATGCTTTCTCTAGATCGACTAGAAAATGTCGAGTATATGAAAAGCTGGTTTTACAAAATCGTCGTACGTACATCTATAGATTTTTTACGTAAGCATAAACGCTTACAAGTAACAGATGATGATACATTGCAATATTTAACACCTGCACAAGAGGACGTCTACGAAAACGTTGATTTAGAGCATGCGTTAGAAGACTTACCCGTAATGTACCGTGAAGTTGTTATTTTACATTATTTCGAAGATTTAAAACTCGCTGATGTTGCAAATATTCTTAACATTAAGCTGAGTACTGCTAAATCACGTCTTTATAAAGCGCTAAAACTATTGAAAATACAGTTGGAAGATGTGAAGGGAGAAACAGCACATGGATGAAAAATTAAAAGAATTAGAAAAACAATATAATGAGGTATCTATTCCAAAGGAGCTTGATTTTGTGGTTGAAAACGCATTAAAACAAGGTAAAAAGAAAAGAAAAAAAAGAGCACCACAATGGTTACTTGGATCTGCGGCAGCTGCAATGCTTTTTACAGCTGGTTTAAATGTCAGTCCTGCAATGGCACGAACACTTTCAGATATTCCTGTTGTTGGCAGTGTCGTAAAAGTCTTAACTTGGACTGAATATGAAGTAAAAGAAGAGACATACGATGCAAACATTAAAGTACCTTCTATTGAAAACTTAGAAAATAAAGATCTTGCTAATGCTTTAAATGAGAAATACCGTTCAGAAGGTAAAGCTCTATATAATGACTTTATTGCCGAAGTTGGTGATTTAAAGGCTAACGGTGGCGGCTATTTAGGTGTAGATAGTGGCTACGACGTAAAAACAGATAATGACCAAATCTTGTCGATTGGTCGTTACACTGTCAATACAGTAGGATCCTCTTCTACAACGATGCACTACGATACGATTGATAAACAAAATGAAATTTTAATTACATTACCAATGCTATTTAAAGATAACAATTATATAAAAACTATCAGTGAAAACATTAAGGAACAAATGCGGGAGCAAATGGCTATACCTAACCCCAGAAAAGTGTACTGGGTAAATGGTGCTGGGCTACCAGATGAAGAGGTTACGGACAACTTTACAGCTATTAAAGCAGACCAGCAATTTTATATTTCTGATAAAGGTAAACTTGTGATTTCCTTTGATAAGTATGAAGTGGCACCAGGCTATATGGGCGTAGTAGAATTCGAAATCCCAACAAATGTCCTTAAAAAGGATCTTGTTAGCTCTAATTACATTCATTAATCATCTGCAATAAAGTAAATTTTAATCCGTGGGGGTTTTCTATACCCACAGGTTATTAATTTCACCAATCGGGCTTTTACGGGCAGTAAGTCTCCCACCTCAGTTCTTAATGTGGGGAGACTTACTGCCCTTTAAGTATTTCTATAAAAAATTTTTTCATGAACTAGTCCGGAATCGGCTTTAACTTCTAAATGACTCGAAACCGCTTTCACCTCACCACCTTTAAAGTTGGGAACTTCTGTAGCTGACGTTTTGCTTTCGTTACCAACTGCTGCAAGAAGTTAAAATTCTCTTTTCAGAGTAGTTTGTCATACTTATAATCCCCTCACTTTTTGTCTAAGCTAAAATGTATCAATTAACGTTAGAGGGTTTTTATATGAAAGGCGTAGGATCGATTAGTATTTTACATGTTGTCTTTTTATCTATGACTGTTATTGGCTTAAAAAATCACGTGACAATTATTCCCCCAATACTCAAAGTTGTAGGGAGAGATGGTTGGGCATCTGTATTAATGGCTACTGTTATTATATTCTTCTGGCTATTTCTTTTAGTTTATATTCAAAAAAAGACGAATCAAGAACCTATTAGAGATTGGTTAGATGGGAAAATCGGGAAAATAGGCTCAACGATTGTCATCTACATTATCGTTATTTATTTACTCATTCTAGCTGCTTTTACAATGGTTGAAACATTGCAATGGGTAAACACAA
Source organism: Lysinibacillus sp. CNPSo 3705 (assembly GCF_028674935.1). Lineage (NCBI taxonomy): Bacteria > Bacillati > Bacillota > Bacilli > Caryophanales > Bacillaceae > Lysinibacillus > Lysinibacillus sp. CNPSo 3705. Next base: position 26,408 of record NZ_JAQZSD010000048.1, read on the forward strand.
CGTTTTTACCTGAAACACCGGTTATTATATTATTACTTATTTATACAATTCTTTGTATTTTACTCGTTACAACTAGCTTACAAACCATTGTTATGTTAAATGTCTTTGTATTATTTGGTGTAGTAGTCTTTGGTTTTTTTGTAGCATTTACAAATATACAGGTAAAAGAATATGAGTTATTACGTCCATTTTTTGAGCATGGATTCCAACCCGTTATTAAAGGGATGGTTTACCCGGCATCAGGATTTATTGAATTAATCATACTGTTATTTTTACAGCACCAATTTAAAGATCGTCTTCGTTGGTATCATTTTGGCATCATACTTTTCATTTTAATGGGGCTTACTTTAGGTCCACTCCTTGGAGCAATTGCAGAATTCGGTCCTACCGAAGCCGCAAAGCAAAGATATCCTGCCTACGAGGAATGGGGACTAGTTTCAATTGGTCGCTATATTGAGCATCTTGACTTTTTCTCAATATACCAATGGCTTACAGGTACATTTATACGAGTTAGCTTCCTCTTATATGTTATAGCGGATTTATTGAAAATGACTGGGGCCCCAAAGCAAATATGGAGAATGATAGGTCCACCCTTCTTTCTACTTTGTCTACCGCTAATTATTTTAAATGAAAACATATTTTTGAAGGTGAAAGGGAACTATATATTAACAGTAACTTTAATTTTCTTTTTTCTTCTGTCAATTTTTTTCGTACTAGTTGCGTTCTTTTCGGGAAAGTCTCCCCAAAAAAAGAAATCTGAAAAACAACAGATGGAAAGTGGTGAATCATAATGCCTCAGCAGGAGAAGGCGATAGATCTAAACACCTTAAAAAAACTATTTCAAAAATCAGCAGATATTCAATTTCAGGAATATACATTTAATCAAAAAAAGGTTCAATTCATTACCTGTGATGCAATGATAGACCAGCAAATGCTCAATGAAGTCATTGTTCGGCGTGTTCAGTACCTTTATGACAATTTAGCTGATACAACCTTTGAAGATAATATTACACAGCAACTTCATGTTCCGACTCTTCAAAAAATCAAAGATAAAGAAGAAGCCATTACCTTTGTATATACTGGTTTCCTTCTGCTTTATTTTGAAGAGGAAGAACTTTTATATGCTAGTAATATTGCTAAAAAGCCTAATCGAAATCCTGAAGAAACGAGGATGGAAGTTCTCGTTAAGGGACCAAGGGATAACTTTATTGAAGACATCCGGGTCAACATTGCACTATTACGAAAACGTTTACCTACGAATTCTTTTTGTGTAGAAAAAATGGAGTTAGGCAAACGTTCAAAAACAAGCGTGGCTATTCTTTATTTTGATGATATTGTCGATATGGATATTTTACACGGAATTAAAAAACAACTGACAGCTGTAGATACAGATATTGTCTTTAGTGGAGATATATTAATGGAGCGAATTAATAAAAACTCCAAGCTTTTCCCAAAATTCGATTACACAGGACGACCCGATTATGCTATTCAGGCTCTAATTAGAGGACGCTTTCTTATTTTCGTCGATGGTGTAGCATATGGCATTATCACACCGGTTAATTTATTTTTATTATTAAAATCCGCTGAGGATAATGAATATCCCATCGTTTTCAGTTCTATAGAACGACTTTTGAGGATCGTTGGCATTTTAATCGGTTTGCTATTGCCTGCATTTTGGCTCTCTTTGACGACCTATCATCAAAATCAGCTACCATTCCAGCTTTTAGCAACCGTCGTCCAATCAAAAACAGGTTTACCTCTCCCTTCCTCACTCGAAATGCTAATCATGCTACTTATGTTTGAATTGTTTCGAGAAGCCGGCTTACGTCTGCCTTCTGTTATTGGTGGTACGATAAGTGTAGTTGGAGGTTTAATTATAGGTGATGCAGCCATTCGCGCTGGTGTGACAAGTCCAGAAATGATTGTCGTTATAGCGATCTCTACAATTGCATCATTTACTCTTGTGAACCAATCTCTTGTCACAACCATCAGTATATTGCGTATTGCGTTCATTCTTGCCAGCGCTTTCTTTGGTTTATTTGGCTTTTTCATCTCACTTTACTTTACACTTCTTTACTTATGTAACATCCGAATTTACGGTTATTCTTACATGAATCTTGCAACAGATTTAAATTGGACAACTATTAAAAAATCGATCTTCCGCTTATCACCAAAAGGCTATGCCGAGCGTAATAAAGCACTTGCACCCCAAGATAACACTCGTACATCTAAAAACAGGAAGAAGCAATGAAGAAAAAAATTATTATATTATCAAGCTTAGCTACTTCACTCCTTCTTTCAGGATGTTGGGATGTTTATGAAGCTCAAAGAATGTATTATGTAGATGGTCTTGGTATTGATTATAAAGATGGTCAGTATGTAATATACATGCAATTAATTAACTTCACCAATGTTGCAAAATTCGAGTATCCTAATCCTCAAAAAACAGTACAGACTGAGGTTGGACACTCTAAAGGAAAAACAATGGAAGAAGCACTTTATAAATTATTTCAATCCGTCGACCAAAAAGTGTTTTGGGGGCATATGACATTTATAATTTTCTCCGAGGAAGCGATGAAAAATAAAAATGCCCTCTCCGTTATAGACACTGTATTGCGGTATAGGGAAACAAGGTATCAAATATGGACCTATTGTACACAAGATTCTATAAAAGACATCCTTCTTCTAACGCCGATTTTGAATACATCTCTAATATCATCAAAGCTTAGTACTCCTTTAGATACAGCCGATAAAGAAATATTCGTCGAGCCCGTTAATTTTCGAAATTTAGTTATTGGCTTAAATGATCCAAATCACGAAATTGGTATCCCTTATGTAACGATCAGTAAAAACTGGGAAACTGCAGAGCAACAAGGTCAGGAAACTGCCTTAACAGGAGTCGGGGTACTTTCTAAAAGTGGGTTTAAAGGCTTTATTAAGAATGATGCCGCAAGAGGCATGCAATGGATGCATAATAGAACGCACCGAGGTGAAATAACGTTTAAAATAGAGGGTGACGAAACAGATTATTTGACAGCAACATTGGAAAAAATAAAAGTAGATATTGAACCACTAGTTAAAAATGATCAAGTAACATTTGATGTCCATGTAAAAATAAATGCAATTTTAAATGGTTTCAAAAACAATATTTCAGAAGATGAAATAAGAAAAAAGATTATAAAAGAAGTGAAAAAAGAAATTCGAACAACGTATAAAGAAGCATTAGCGAAAGATATTGATATTTATCGCCTTTCTGAACAGCTATACCGAAAAAATGTGAAAGTATGGAAAAAGATAGAGAAAGACGGGAAGATTCCATTAACACCTAGTTCTATTAGGAAATTAGAAATAGACGTTAACCAAGTAAATACTGGCCGTAAAACATTTACGGGAACATTTAATGAGTAGGCTAAAAGTATCCCCTTAAATGTGAATAATTATTTAAGAGGATATTTTATTTTGGATTAAATATATTTATTCATTTTCACATTCCAATTTATCTTGCTATTCCTGAAGGAGTCACCTAGTCGTTAATTTTTTTTATCCAATCCACAAAAAAATATTTAAATAGCCTTCCCTGGCAATAACCGTCAAAACATTTAACATATCTTCACATTTTCATTTGCAATTGATGATTAGCATGCTATAATTCATGTATAAAGAATTGAATAGCTTTTGACAATTATGTCAAAGGGGAGTAGCTAGCAGATGTAAACAAAGCATCTGATTTCACATTCGTCATTACATGGTTATTTACCATCGGGTGTGAAGGCATATCTTGGCGTACAGATATTCTGTGCAACAACCAATTAATTAGCTTAGCAAGACCTTTGCCTATTTTTTAGGCAGAGGTCTTTTTATTTTGCCTAAAATAGCAAAGAATAAGTTAAAAGCAATTTATTCATTTCTGTTCAAAGTACAAAGGAGGAAATACATTTGGAGGCAATTTTACTAGAATACGCATGGGTCCTTGTCGTATTAATTGTATTAGAAGGTTTATTAGCAGCCGATAACGCCGTAGTTATGGCCGTTATGGTTAAGCATTTACCAAAAGATCAACAGCAAAAAGCATTGCTATATGGTTTAGTGGGTGCATTTGTTTTTCGCTTTGCGGCACTATTTCTTATTACAACGCTCGTTAACTTTTGGCAAATCCAAGCTCTAGGTGCTGCCTATTTATTAATTATGTCAACGAAGCATATTTATGATTCCCGAAAAGCCAAACAAAATCCCGAGGAAACGCAGGACAATAAAAAACAATCTGGCTTCTGGATGACCGTACTAAAGGTTGAGTTTGCTGATATTGCCTTTGCCATAGATTCAATATTAGCTGCTGTCGCTATTGCTGTTACACTACCTCATATCGGAAATTTCGATGTTGGCGGCATTAATGCTGGGCAATTCGCTGTGATGTTTTTAGGTGGTATTATCGGTGTGATTATGATGCGTTTTGCTGCTCGTTGGTTCGTGAAAATACTCGATAATTATCCATCACTTGAAACAGCTGCCTTCTTAATCGTTGGTTGGGTTGGTGTAAAGCTGGCTGTTTTAACTTTAGCACACGAAAAACTAGGTATAATCCCACATGAATTTCCACACTCAACAGTTTGGAAGGCCATTTTCTGGATTGTCTTAGTTGCAATTGCCCTTGGTGGCTATTTAGTTGGTGTGAAAAACCAAAGGAAAAATGTAAAATAATGCCTAAAATAATACCCGGTCTAGCGAAGGCCGGGTATTGTTTGTACGATCAAATCCCGGATACTTGGTAACCAGTCATCACCACATGATGATAATAATACATATTTTTTTATAGTTGAATCTTTTTCAATGTTGATTCGTATGTTACTATATAAAAGTTATTTTACAAAAGAAAGGATTTTTCTATATGGCGTATGCTAAAAATCAAAACTTAAATAAGATCTTAAAACACTTTGCTTTTATGTGGGTATTAACCGTTGTCGGAATGTACATAGCAACATTATTACCTCCTGCAATTGTCATGCCAATATCCATTATTGCGCTTGTACTTCTTATCATTGTTATCTTTGTACGTAACCTGAAGCTTGCTAATTCCATTATGTATACAATCCCCTTTTTAATGGGAATTTTACTATTTTGGACAACACAATTTTACATTGTAGAGCTAGGGCAACAACTTGTTTTACTTGTTTTCGTAGCGACTGTAGCTATTTTTATTATACTAGCACTGATAGGTATGATGATGAATAAAGACATCTCCAATTGGGGAAGCTATTTATTCACCGTATTAATCGTCGTTATTGTATTTTCATTAGCCTTTATGTTTTTCCCTGTTAGCAACTTGGTCGCATTAATTATTGCAGGAATTACTGTACTACTTTTTAGTCTCTATACGGTTTATGACTTTAACCGAATCCGACATAATCACGTTTCAGATGATGAAGTAGTAGGCATGGCTTTAAATCTATACTTAGATTTCATTAATTTATTTGTCAATCTTTTAGAGGTCATTTGGCGTTTAAAAAATGAATTTGATTAAATTTCCTAATTGAGAATAAAAATCAATTAAATTGCCACACTGCCCTTCTTCGCTGTATACTAAAAGAGATGCAGCAGGTATTTACTGCAAAGGGAGGAAATCTTTTATGTTATCTGAAAAACTACACACAGCACTAAACGAACAAATGAATTTTGAATTTTACTCTGCGCATGCTTATATGGCGATGGCGGCATATTGCACAGATCAAGATTACGATGGCTTTGCCAACTTCTTTTTAGTACAGGCTGAAGAAGAGCGCTTCCATGCGATGAAATTTTATAATTTCCTAAGCGATATGGGCTACCGTGCAACAATCCATGGCTTCGATAGCCCAGATAATCATTTCGAGTCTATTTTACATGCTTTCAAAACGGCCCTTTCACACGAGAAGGAAGTGACTCGCCGTATTTATAATCTATCGGATATCGCTTTAGACGAACGTGAGCATGCGACAATGGCTTTTTTAAAATGGTTCATTGACGAGCAAGTGGAGGAAGAATCAACATTCGACACGTTAATTCGTAAAATTGAACGCATTGAAAATGATTCTAACGCCATCTTTATGCTTGACGCTGAATTGGCGACACGTTCATTTACACCAGACGCTGAAGCTTAAAATTTACTAGTAAATTGAGTCATTTTTAATTCCTCCTCAATGTTTTAGTCTTACTTAACATTTACGCAGGAAGAATAAAAATGACTCTTTTTTTAACATAGTTATATAGACTATTCAAAGGTACCACTATTTCTCTTTTTCTTATTTATTTCGGCACCGAAATTCTACCTCTATTTCACTGGAATATCAACTGTTTGAGTTCCATCTAAAAAGTTTTCATAATGTGAGAAATAGATGCGAACTGGGTTGACGACTCCCTTCATGTTATATGTTTCGGTTTGTTCGATTACGTATTCATCAGGTCTATGATAACTTGCTGAATTACTATAAACAGTTTCGCCATTTGCATCTATGGCTGTACCAAGTAAACCGATATTTTTATTTTCATAAGAAGTTGGAACATTTATTGTTACCATGTGTTTATTAACTTGAACTTTTAAGCCTGGGAGAGGTGGTTTCGATAGAACTTTCTTTTGGTTAAAATCTACCTCTATAAAATCTTGCCCTTTCGGTAATGCTTTTACTTTTCCAATGGATAAGGTCAACTTTTTGGGCTCTCTAAAATAATTACTTTGCATAAAGAATGTTTCTTCTTCATCTAGTAGATTACCTGTAGCTGTTAAGCCATTATTGATTGTCGTCCATTCCTCCCCTTTTTCATCCAATAGACGAATATCATCAAATCCTAAAATACGCTGATCATTATGTGGATGGAGAGCGATTGTAACACCTGTACGGAGCGGTGAAATAGATACAGACTTGATGGTGATTTGCTGACCTTCAAAGCTCATTTTTTCATTCAATACATAGGACTTTGTTTTCGCTATTGGCTTTTTAAGTGAGAATGGGATCGTAAACTCTGTTTGTTTTTCATCTGTAAATTGTATATATAGTTCAAAATTAGCATTGTCATAATTTATAGGATTTTTAAAGGAAGCCACAAATTTATCTTCAATCAAAGATGTTTCTTTTTCGCTATACCAACTGTAACTTATTCCAGCGGGTAATACCTCACCATTTAGACGGAGCTCCATTTTCTTGGTTGCTAAATCATGAACATCGAACGGTGCCGAAAATATATAAGGCAATATCATACCTGTTTCATCAGCAATAACTCCTTGAAGTGTAAATGATACACCGTTTTTTGTTTGTGACAGTCCTAGTTCCTCATAATAGTTGTTATGGAGTATATCTTTGACCCCTTTATCAAACGTAATCATCTCTACTAACGGCGCAAAGCCTGGGATTTTTGCGATGGTACTTGCAAAAGCTGGAGATACACGGATAGACGTTACAAAAAGTAGCAGCAATGCACAAGTAACAGCAATGCTTTTCCATATTCGGTGTCGATTACGCTTTTCTTTTTGGAAGCGTATGACACTTTTCCGATGCGACTCTTCTAAATGCTCATGTGGTATATCAATTTTCGCTAGTTCTTTGACAAAAATATCATAATCATGCTTTTCTAGCTGTTTCATCTATAGCTCTCCCTTCTCCTTAAAATATAGTTTTAGCTTTTTCAATGCCGCATGTAACCTTGACTTCACAGTTCCTTCTGGAATATTTTGAAGTCTAGCGATATCTTGATTTTTATAATCTTGAAAATATTTTAGAAAAATAAGCTCTTGCTGCTCTTTTGGTAGCTTTGTAATGATATCTGTCATTTCAAAGCGCTCATAATTGGGGGCATTATCACTGATTTCTATGTCTTCCTGCAATTCAAGACGTCTGCTTCTTTCACGCATATCATGGCAAATATTGAGTAAAATTCGGACAAGCCACGTACTAAAATAATCTGGTTCTTTTATGGTATGTATCTTTTTTAGGCTTCGATATGTAGCTTCTTGTATTGCTTCGATGGCATCGTGTTCATTTCTTAAATAAGCAAATGCCATATGGTACATCGTCTGTTCATATTGTTTTATTAGATGTAAAAATGCATCTTCGTCCCCAGCTATCGCACGCTTCACCAATGCTTGTTCATCCATCACATACACCCCCCTTCTACTTATTAGACAGTCAAGCTGACATTTTCGTTCGATTTATTTTTTATTATTTAATCAATTGTAACAAATTTCATTTTCATTTATATTCTGTATGTATTACTTCATAG
>NZ_JAQZSD010000049.1:0-32904 GCF_028674935.1 Lysinibacillus sp. CNPSo 3705
GAACTAGAAAAGACTATGTAAAAAATGTGATAAAAAATTTTTTTATCACTCTTGAAAACGGGTCAAACCGTTGATATATCAACATTTATAGAGGGAGGTGAAAAAATGATTTTATTAGAACGTAATGAATCAGAGCAACACAAAATTTTAGAGGCATTGATACGAAGATTACCTAGCACACATACTGAATATATGAATTATTTTGAGAGGTTGAGGCGTATACACGCAGGCTTTGCTGGGGAGCAAAGAGTAGATGCCGAATGGCTTGAAATCATGTTACCTCAACCTCATTATTTTCTTCATGATTTACAAATACTTAATCAGTATGGTAATACTCATCAAATAGACACCGTTTTACTTTGTCCTCAATTTATATTGATACTCGAAATTAAAAATGTGACAGGCTTTCTAGATTTCGATGAATCTTTTCATCAATTTACGCGAACTACAACAGAAGGCGATGTCGTGGGAATGACGAATCCAATTCATCAAAGTAGACGCCATATGGAGTGGATGATGGGTATGTTACAACAGTCAAGTCTTGAGATTCCCGTTCAATATGCTGTCGTTTTGGCAACGAAAAATGCTATTTTATCGAAAAGTTTAAGGGGACAACCAATTTTTCATGTTTCAGGTTTACGTTATCACGTACGAGAATGGCTTCAACTGCATAAAAAGACAGTGGTGAATGAGGAAAAGCTCTTTGAATTTGCTTCTAAATTATTGTCCATGCATAGGCCCATAAAAAGAGAAATAGTATTGCCTGTTCAGGATTTAGTAAAAGGCGTGCTATGCGAAAGTTGTTTAAATGGACAGACAATGAACTATCGTTACCCAAAATGGTATTGTCAACACTGCGGAGCAGTTGATCGAGAAGCCATTTTTAGGACGCTTGAAGATTATCGATTGCTAGTAGGCGAAACGTTAACAAATAGAAGCTTTTGTGAGTTTTTTGCAATCGATTCGCCGAATACCGCTTATAAATTACTACAAAAGTTACATTTGAAAGCTGAGGGAACAAAAAGTAATAGGAAATATTTAATTGTTAATTAACTTGCAAAAATTCAAGCGGTCTGAAATTTTTGCTAAAAAATGTAGAAATAAAAAAGTACGAAGCGTTGGAAGGAACCAAGGTACCGCCGGATGAAAACCCTAAAGTGACGGATAGAATTAGGGGCGACGGAAAGCAAAGTCCTATCGACGGAAAGAAATCTCGAAGCGACGGAAGGAACCAAGGTACCGCCGGATGAAAACCCTAAAGTGACGGATAGAATTAGGAGCGACGGAAAGCAAAGCCCTATCGACGGAAAAAAGTCTCGAAGCGACGGAAGGAACCAAGGTACCGCCGGATGAAAACCCTAAAGTGACGGATAGAATTAGGGGCGACGGAAAGCAAAGCCCTATCGACGGAAAGAAGTCTCGAAGCGACGGAAGGAACCAAGGTACCGCCGGATAAAAACCAAAAAGTGACGTAAAGAACAAACCAGCCCGACGGCTCTCCCAGTTCAAAAAGCCAAATTTCTCGCTAATTCCGACTAGACAAATAAAAAATAAAGATATATAGTTAGTTAGGCTAACTAACTAAAAAGGAGTGATATTGTTGACGATTGAACAAGAGTTTTTTAATCAGTACCGCTTAATGTACAGACCGTTTATCAATTTAGTGAATGAGCAGTTAGGGAAATATCAGCTGTATAGCTCTCAATGGGCTCTCCTTCGATTATTGAAGGATAAAGGGCCACATACATTTGTTGATATTGCGAATTTTATGTATATTGAAAAGCCGAGTGTGACAAGGCTTGTACAAAAGATTGTGGACCTTGGATACGTGGAAACGGTAGCGGGTAGGGATAAACGTGAAAAGCTTGTACAATTAACGGTTAATGGTGAAGTGATTGTGCAAGAAATTCAAGAGCATTTAAAACCAACTATGGAACAGGCACTCGCAGGGGTATCAGAGCGAGATATTGAAATTGCGACACAAGTTTTAGCGAACATTTGTGCAAACATCAATCAGTAGGAGAGAAAAAAAGTGGAAGCATCTAGACAAAAACTTTGGACGAAGGACTTTTTAATCGTCTCACTCATTAACTTTACCATTACCTTAATATTTTTTTTATTGATGGTAACAATTGCAGGCTATGCGGTTGAGCATTTTGAGGCTTCAACTAGTACGGCAGGGCTTGTATCGAGTATTTTTATTATTGGTACATTATTTGGTCGTCTCGGGACTGGACGTATTATTGGGGATTGGGGTAGCAAAAAAACACTTTTTTGTGGATTATTATTGTTTATGCTATCAACGATGTCTTATTTTATCGCGACGAATTTGCTCCTTCTTATGCTTAATCGTTTAGTACAAGGGATTGCACTTGGGGTGGCTAGTACGGCGACAGGAACAATTATTGCCCAAATTTTACCTCCTGAGCGACGAGGGGAAGGTATCGGTTATTATAGCTTAAGTGCTATTTTAGCAACGGCTATAGGACCTTTTGTAGGTATTCTTTTAACACAGCTGTTTGCAGATTATCGAATGATTTTTGCTGTTGATTCCGTATTGGCTATTGTTTGCTTTTTGATGTATTTTATCGTAACTATTCCAGATGCACCGAAGAAGGCAAAAGAAATGGCTGAGAAAACAGGATTTAAGCTATCCAATTTTATCGAAATGCGTGCTGTGCCAATTGCTTTTGTGGCGCTCGTTATTGGCTTTGCCTATTCAGGGGTTATGTCATTTATGACGTTTTATGCGAAAGAGCTTAATTTGGTAACAGCTGGAAGTTATTTCTTTATTATTTATGCAATTGTCATTTTAGCGACACGTCCATTTACAGGGAAATTACTAGATACTAGAGGTGCGAACATTGTAATTTATCCATGTCTAGTCATTTTTGCAGTCGGTATGTACGCTTTTAGTTCGGCGACAAGTAGTGTTGCATTTTTACTAGCCGCAGCTTGCATAGGGATTGGCTATGGCAATTTCAATTCAGTAGCGCAAGCAATCGCTATTAAAGTTACACCAAATGAGCGTTTAGGACTTGCGACATCGACATATTTTATTTTATATGATTTAGGTTTAGGTGTTGGTCCTTATTTCTTAGGATTCTTCGTTCCGACTTCGGGTTACAGTGCTATTTTCTTCGCGATGGTATTCGTTATTTTAGTTTCAATTGTCCTTTATTATTTTTTATATGGAAAAAATGAAAATGTAAAACAAGCAAAAATTTCATAGTTTAGAATCTTTATATTGAAGAAAAAACATTATTATCACCTAGATAATGATGTTTTTTTCTTTAATTAAAAATACTTCTTGCAATCGAGGATGATAATCATTATCATTCTTGATATAAACTATTTCGGAAGTAGGTACTTAGCATGAAAAAAACATCATTATTGTCAGTATTAGTTGCAGGGGGCATTCTTATGACTGGCTGTGGCAATACAGATGAAGCTAAAAAAGAAGATAAGCCTGCAACAGAGCAAGCAGAAAAAGCTACAGTTGATTTATCCGTTGAAACTGCTGCCTATCAAAAATTTGCCTTAGAGCAAATGGATCAGTTTTTACTAGAAACAGAAAAATTTGTGAACGCATTTAAAGCCGGTGACATTGAAAAAGCAAAAGCTGCCTATGCACCAGCACGTATGTATTTTGAGCGTTCAGAGCCAATCGCTGAAAGCTTTGGCGACCTGGATCCACGTATTGACGGTCGTTTAGCTGATATTAAAGAAGAAGGTAAGGGCGAGGAAGAATGGTCAGGTTATCATAAGCTTGAACATGCGCTTTGGGTAGAAAATAAAACTGCAGGCTACGAGGCAATTGCAGATCAATTACTAGCAGACGCTAAAGAATTACACGCTTTAGTTCAAACTGTAGAAGTATCACCAGATTTAATGATTACAGGTGCGGTTGATTTATTAAATGAAGTATCAACATCTAAAATCACTGGTGAAGAAGAAATCTATTCTCACACAGACCTATATGACTTTAAAGCCAACATTGAAGGTGCAGAAAAAATCTTTGAAATCCTACGTCCGAAATTAGAAGCGAAAGACAAAGACTTAGTAGTAACATTGGATGAAAAGTTCAAAGCAGTAGATGATTTATTGGCCAAGCATGCAACGGCTAATGGCGGGTATGTTTCTTATGAAGAATTAACTGAAGAAAATACAAAAGCACTTGCAGCAGCCGTAAATCAACTTGGAGAACCATTAAGCCAAATGGGTATTATTTTGGAGTGATAATAAATGACAGTGTCAAATGATGAAAAATGGATCAATAAAAAAATATCTAGACGTGACATGTTAAAGTTAACAGGTATGGGAGTAGCTGGTGTAGCAATCGGTGCTTCTGGCTTAGGTGGTGTTATGAAAGTAATGGGCTATGATGTGTTTGAGCCTGTTGCAGACAGCACGACAGCAGTTAACAAAGTTGATTTCTATGGAAAACATCAATCTGGCATTATTACACCTGTTCAGACAAATATATATTTTGCTTCTTTGGATGTTTTATTTACATCAAAGAAAGAACTACAAGAGTTGTTCCAACAATGGACACCTCTTGTTGTACGTTTAATGAATGGTGAATTAATGGTAGATTTAACAACAAATACTAGAGTGCCGACGGGAGATACTGGTGAAGCGGATGGCTTAGATGCTTCAAACTTATCGATTACAATAGGTGTAGGACCTTCTTTGTTTGATAAGCTTGGTATCCAGCATTTGAAGCCTGAGGAATTAAAAGACTTACCTCATTTCCCAAAGGATCAGTTACAAAAAGAATTTACTGGTGGGGATCTTTGTATTCAGGCATGTGCGGATGATCCACAGGTGGCATTCCACGCTGTACGTAATTTAGTTCGTGCAGCTTCTGGTAAGGTAGAAATTAAATGGTCACAGGCAGGATTTAACTCATTCCCAGCTGGCGGTGGCTCACCTAGAAATTTATTTGCTTTCAAGGATGGTACGGTAAATCCATCGAGTACCGATGAAAAAGATTTAAATAAAGTAGTATGGGTCGATAAAGGTTGGCTAAAAGGCGGCTCTTATTTAGTAGCTCGTAAAATACAGATGCATCTTGAAACATGGGATCGTACATCTTTAAAAGATCAGGAAGCAACATTTGGGCGTTATCGCGATAGTGGTGCACCTATTGGTAAAAAGAAAGAATTTGATGATTTCGATGTAGAGGCGAAGGATAGTAATGGTGAATATATTATGCCAGATACTTCACATGTGCACTTGGCACGTAAATCGGGTGCACGTATTTTACGTCGTTCATACTCTTATGCATCTGGAGTTATGACGAATACGGGTACACATGATGCCGGACTATTATTTATATCTTATCAAAAAGATCCAGCCCAATTTACAACAGTCCAAAATAGCTTAGGGCGAATGGATAAATTGAATGAGTACATTACCCATCGAGGCAGCGCAGTGTTTGCTTGCTTCCCTGGTGTATCAAAGGGGAGTTATATAGGTGAAGCACTTTTTAACGCGCTGTAGTTTAGTACTTTGCTTGTTATTGGCACTTGCTGTACCAGTGCAGGCAGCGCAATCATATAGTCATTTGTACATTTCTATTAGTGATGCGCTAATGAATACGAAACAGGACAAAGAAGCCGAGGCAGAACATGCACTTGAACAATTTGCCACAGACTGGGCATCGGTCACGTCTGAGCAAAAGGACGCAAAAGTAAAAGTAGATGAAATTCTTGCGCAAGCAGTTAAAGCTACTTCCAAAGAAGAACGTTTAAAGGCATTGTCTGATTTGTCAAATGCCTTACGTGCTTTAGAAAAGCTTGAGAATCCTGTAGATGAAGCTGCGCAGCGAGCAGAATTTGGCACGAAATTTAAACCTAACATGAAAGCATTTGAAGAGGCCTTAGCAAGTGGTGATTTAACTAAAATCGACGCAGCGTATAAGGATTTTAATACGAAATGGAAGAAAATGGAACGCCCTGTACGTGAGCAAAGTATTGCGATGTACGGACAAATTGAAACACAGATGGCCTTTATCCGAATCTCACTGGCTTCGGAAAAGCCAGATGTAGCCTTAATGCAATCTCAATATGCAGAATTAAAACAAACAATCGAGAATTTTGTAGCAGGTAATGATACGGCGGAAGTTGTTGAAGGTGAGTATTCTTTAGCAACACTAGTCGCTTATATTGATGAGGCAAACGATTTTATCGATGCAGGTGATTACAAGGCTGCATCTGATAAAATTCGAGAGTTCATTAAAATATGGCCAAGTGTAGAAATTGGTATTTCAACACGTAACGGCAGCCTTTATACAAAAATTGAAAGTGATATGCCGATCCTCGTTAGTGACTTATTAAAGTCTAACGTCGATGCCAAAGCAGTTCAAAGTAAGCTTGATACTTTCCGCACTGAAATTGAATTGATTCAAGGTGACTCGGATTATACTCTGTGGGATGCAGCATTAATCTTACTGCGAGAAGGCTTAGAGGCACTGCTTATTATTATGGCATTAGTATCGTTCTTAGAGAAATCTGGACAAAAAACAATGCGCAAATGGATATATGTTGGCGCATTAGTAGGCATCTTCGTATCAGCGATAGCAGCTGTTTTAATGTCGACACTTTTCCAATCTGCGACAATTGATACAAGTCGAGAGCTGATGGAAGGTTATATTGGGTTACTAGCAGCAGCGATGATGATTGGCGTTGGTATTTGGCTCCATAGTAAATCAAGTGTGACAAGCTGGAATCGCTATATCTCCAAACAAATGGGCAATGCCATCTCAAGTGGCTCGGTGTTTGCGATGGCAGTAATTAGCTTCTTATCCGTTTTCCGTGAAGGGGCAGAAACACTTGTCTTTTATGCGGGGATTGCACCTAAAATGGAGACATCTCAATTTGTGCTAGGTATCGTAGTAGCACTTATATTATTAACTATTTTTGCATTTGTGTTATTGAAAGCAAGTGGAAAAATTTCAATTCATAAATTTTTCGCAGTGGCAACGGTGCTAATCTATGTATTGGCCTTTAAAATTATTGGTGTCAGTCTGCATACACTGCAGCTAAGAGATACAGTTTCAACAACAATTGTAGATGGATTGCCAGTTGTCAGCTTCATTGGTTTTTATCCAACACTAGAAACAATGATTGGGCAAGCGATTTTACTTTTACTTGTTGTAGCTACGATCATTTATAAAAAGAAACAAAAATAAATAGGAGGGGCAGATGATTTTATTTTCATCTGCCTTTTTGCTTTTCAATAAAAAAATGAATCTATATGAAAGTCTTGCACTTAGCAAAGGTTAGTTTTTTTGTAAATTGGACGTTGATATAATTTACTGCATCGTCAAAAGGAAAATAAATAGGCTCATTTTCTACAATACAACTTTACGACTTTATGTAATTAATTGTATTGTTGCCTTTCCTGAACAAGTAGAAAAGGGTACTATTGTATGGGGAGGATGTATATGGTAAAAATTATAAAGAAAAATATACACTATTCGCTAATTTTTTTCATACTATTTATTATCATTCAATGGTTATTTCGTGATGACATTCAATGGGGGCAAATTATTGGAACTTCAATTTTATTTTTCCTTTTTAATATATTTTACGATTGGGCAAATATTCCTTATAAATGGAAAAAGGATTAACTTATTTGCGTTTTAATTCGAATAGGCTACATAAAATTACAACGAGAGCTAACTTAAAGTTGGATCTCTTTCGGTGGATGTCAAAGCCTCCACTGATATAGAGGAACTTAGAGGCAATTTATCTGTGCGAAAGCGAAGTCGCCAGCACAATAGGGTTTTATGAACATCAACACATGACTCAGTAACCAACATCAAATTGGCCTAAAGTAGACGGGGGAATGAAGATGGATAGTGAAAAACACGGTAATGAAAGTAATGAAACCTACAGTTATAATACCTACAATATTTTTGCATATATTATAGGTATTCTATTTTCACCATTACTAGGGGTGATTATGGGAATTGTAGGTGTAATACAGCGTAAGAAAAATGCTTGGAGTATTATTATCATTTCAATTCTTGGTTGGGTTTTAAATGTATTGGTAATTAATAATCTATAAATGTGGCTTTACTAGAGTAGGGATTGTTTAATCATTGGTTACAATTTTTTTTATGAATTTGTGCTTCTACAATCTAGGAGACTTATGCGTATTACAACTCATATACGTAAGTCCTTTTGTTATGTTGTTCTATCATTTCCAGGAGCGCTTCGACATCTTCATATGTTGCATTGCATCTCTTTGAACAGTCAAAGCTGTGATTAATTTTGATCAATCTTTTTCAAGATTTCATAGATACCATCCAACTTTCAGCAAACAATATAGTGTTTTTAATTGCTGACTTCCCCTCTTTTAGAAGTTAGTTATCCCAATGAGACGGACGTTTTAAGTAGAAGGGTAATTTTGTTTGTAGATTGCCCTGTGCTGAATTTATTTGCATTTGGGTTAAAAACATACTGCTAGAAAGGTCTGCGCCGCGTAAATTGGCGTCACGTAAATCCGCACCTATAAAATCAACACCTCTTAAATCTGCATTTTGTAGGTTGGCAGCAATTAAATAAGCTCCTCTAAGATCGGTTGCTCTTAAATCCTTGCCCTTTAAATTCTTTCCAATCCAATCAGCCCCACGATAGTCATACTTTCGAGCGCTTTTTCCATTAATCTCTTCGATAAAGCTTTGGCGAATTTGCTCACTTGTTTCTAACAGTAAAACATTCACCGGCAGTCGGAAATTAGGAATATCTATTGCTAGTATTGCATCTGCTTCTAGCTCAGTTGCACGCTGTAGCTGTTCTAATTGCCTATGTAGTTTGTTAAATAGGGATGAATCAACCGTATACGATAATGCCTCTGCGACGTAGGCAATCATTTCATACAGTTGTTCCATAATCGGAAAAACACGAAACATTTTCTCAGAAATTTCATGGTGCTGTCGCCAGTCTTGTCCAAGGAAAGTTGTTTGTGAAACTTTCTGTCCTGCTCCTAAACAATCAAAAACTGTACATCCTTTAAACCCTTGATCTCTAAGTGTACTATGAATTTGACAGCTAAAATCGGATTGTAGATTAGGGCAAGGTGTGCCAGCTGCTTTATTAATGGCAAAGTCGCTCGAAGCAGCAATATTTAAAGCTGTACAACATAGACCAAAACAGCTTTGGCAATCGGCCTGTAAGCCTTCGCGTATTTTTTTTCCTATTGTATAATCGATTTTTTTTACTTCAGCCATGATTGTTTACCTCACTTAACACATTAACTTTTTACATTTTATTCTATCACTTATTATGCGTTAAAAGGATAATTTTGTATGGATGAATTTATTGATCTCTAGATATTTACAAAATCGGAACAGCCGCCTATTGACAATTTATTGTAAAATGCTATAATTTTCATCGACAGACAGTCGGTCTATGAGGAGGAGTAAACATGAGAAAAGAAGCGATGGAGCGCAGAAACGAAATACTTGATGTGGCTGATGAGCTTTTCGGTCAGAAGGGCTTTGATGGCACTAGTACTAACGATATTCTCGAAAAGGTCGGAATTGCACGAGGAACGCTGTATTATCACTTCAAGTCGAAGGAAGATATTATGGACGCATTAATTGAGCGGTATAATGCTGAAATTTTAGGAACAGCCACTCGAATTGCTGCAGATAAGAGCATAGCCGTTCATGAGCGAATTGTTCGTGTTGTGATGGCATTAAACATAAGTGACGGAAACGGCAAGGAAATTATTGACCATATACATAAGCCTCAGAACGCGCTTATGCATCAGAAAATACAAAAGGTCATTATGAACGGTCTTCCCCCAATACTGACGGAAATAATTCGTGAGGGAATTGAGCAAGGACTATTTAACACGCCGTATCCGTATGAATGTATGGAAATGATTGTGGCCTATACGAATACCGTTTTTGATGATGATATGGTTGATATAACCGATGAAGAACGTGCTGCACGTATACCAGCTTTTGTCTTCAACGTAGAAAGACTGCTCGGTGTCGAAAGCGGAAGTCTTATGTACATGATGAAGATGTTTGGCAATGGCGGTGAAGAAAATGGAAACAACGATGGATGATTCAGAGAATTTTTTCAAGAAATTTCTTTTGCTTTGGTCAGCTCAGCTCAGCTAATTTCAGCAATAGGGAGCGGGCTTACAGTGTTTAGGCTTGCGATCTATGCTTTCCAGCAGACGGCATCGGCAATGACGCTTGTATTGTTACTTGCGTTTTTACCTTCGCTTTCGGGTATACTTGCAGATTATATGTTCACTCCTTTGCTAGTTAACGGCGGATTTCTTGCTAACACCGGTACAGGTTATGGTAAACGAACGGGCTTACTCATCATAATCGCTGGCGTTTTATTATGTGTTACTTCGTTCATTCTGTTCAATTTGAAGTCAGTTAAAAAGCTTGAAAACAGAGGTGACGTATGTATTTCAGATTAATCCGTAATGATATTGCTAAAAGCAAACTGATAACGCTGACAACAATGATATTTGTCGCTGCTGCGGCTATGCTCGTTTCCCTTTCGGCGATACTTATTGTCAATCTTTCTGGTGCGATTGATTCTCTAATGAATCAGGCGAAAACGCCGCATTTTATGCAAATGCACTCGGGGGATATTGATACTGTACGACTTGCGAATTTCGCGGAGCAAAACAACTATGTTGATGAATTTCAAGTGCTTGAGTTTCTTAATATGGACAATGGGCAAATTATTTTAGGTGATCGTTCGCTTGCAAATAATGTTCAAGACAATGGTTTCAGTATACAGAGTGAAAAATTTGATTATCTTCTTGATCTTGATGGAAACGTCATAAACGTATCCGATGGGGAGCTTTATGTTCCGATAAACTATATGAAGGACATCGACATAAAGGTCGGTGATAAAGCCGTAATCGGTGGAAAGAAATTTACTGTTGCGGGCTTCCTTCGTGATTCACAGATGAATTCCATGTTGTCTTCCTCAAAAAGATTTTTAGTTAGCCCGAATGATTACGTGGCAATAAAGGACAATGGAAGTACGGAATATTTGATTGAGTTTAGATTAAAGGATTTATCTACGCTTAGTGAATTTGAAACTGCTTATGCCTCCGCAGGGCTTGAAGCGAACGGACCAACGATTTCATATCCACTTTTCAAAACACTTAACGCAATTTCTGATGGGCTGCTGATAGCAGTTATCCTTCTTATAAGCGTTCTAGTCGTTGCAATCGCCTTTCTGTGCATACGTTTTTCACTCCTTGCGAAAATCGAGGATGATTACCGTGAAATTGGTGTAATGAAGGCGTTAGGGCTGCGTCTTTCTGACATTAAGAAAATTTATCTTGCGAAGTACACAGCGATTGCAGCAGCGGGGAGTATTCTCGGTTTTGCACTTTCGTTAATATTCAAAGACCTGCTTCTTGAAAATATCCGACTTTATATGGGCGAAAGCAAAAACGCTTCGTTTGCCGCTGTATTAGGAATAATTGGCATTCTGCTTGTATTCCTAGCGATAATTGCCTATGTAAGCGGAGTATTAAGACGATTTCGGAAAATATCTGCTGCTGAAGCAATACGTTTTGGCATTTCACAGGAAAAAAACGCAGGGACAAAGCGCTTTTGCCTGCATAGAAATAAGCTGCTTAACACGAATATTTTTCTCGGTATCAAAGATGTTCTCGCAAGGAAAAGACTTTACGCTACAATGCTTGCCGTACTTGTAATTTCATCATTTATCATCATTGTTCCACAAAACCTTTACAACACGATTTCCTCAACAAGTTTCATTAAATATATGGGTATTGGAAACTACGATATTCGTATCGATATTCAGCAGACTGATCATATTTCTAAAAAATCTGCCGAAGTTTTAACATCTATGAACAACGACAGGTCCATTTCAAAATATACCATCCTTACAACAAAGACATTCAAAACAAAAATGGAAGACGGTTCGGAAGAAAATATAAAAATCGAGCTTGGCGACCATTCGATATTCCCCATTCAGTATACCGAGGGCAGAGCACCCGTAGTTGAAAACGAAATTGCACTTTCATCTTTGAACGCTGATGAAATGAGCAAAAATGTCGGCGATGTCATTACGGTCGTGAGGAAGGGGAAGGACATAAAGTTCACGGTAAGTGGCATTTATTCTGACATTACGAACGGCGGAAAAACGGCAAAGGCTGTTTTTACTGATAATTCGGAAGGTATAATGTGGAGCGTGATCTGCGCGAAGCTTTCACATAAATCTCTTGTTAATGAAAAAGTCTCAGAGTATGCGGACAAATTTACTTTCGCTAAGATTTCCAATATCGATGAATTTGTAACTCAAACATTCGGCTCGACTATAAAATCGGTAGGTAAGGCATCCATTGCTGCAATTGCCATAGCACTCGTAATAACGGTACTAGTAACACTGTTGTTTATGAAAATGCTTGTCGCAAAGGACAGATATTCTATTGCCGTTATGAAAGCATTAGGTTTTACAAACCCGGATATTACGATACAGTTTGCATCACGAGCGGTATTCGTATCAATGATCGGAATTATTCTTGGTACTCTACTAGCAAATACACTCGGAGAAGTACTGGCAGGCGCGGTTATCTCTTCGTTTGGAGCGTCGTCGTTTAGTTTTTCAATCAATCCACTATCCGCGTACGTGCTTTGTCCGTTAATGATAGTTTGCTCGGTACTAATCACAACAATAATTGGTACATCGGGCGCAGGAAAAATAAAAATATCCGAAAATATAAAGGAGTAGCTTATGAAGAAGATTATCATCGGTGAACATATTGTAAAATCTTTCGGCGAGGGTGATGAAAAGTGCAATGTTCTCGACGGAGCGTCCGTTGACATAAACGAGGGTGAGTTTGTTGCAATAATGGGACCCTCTGGCTCGGGTAAATCAACGCTAATGTTTGCACTAAGCGGCATGGACAGTATTGACGGCGGAAGGATTATTTTTGATGGCATTAATCTATCGTCAATCGGGGAGGTTGAACTTTCAGATGTACGTAGAACTAAAATGGGCTTTGTATTTCAGCAGCCAACGATGCTTAAAAATCTAAATCTTCTCGATAATATTATTCTGCCATTAATGCGCGAGAATAGAAAAAATGTTGCAAAAATATCAGAGAAGGCACGAGCACTTATGAAGAGAGTTGGTATAGAGGAGCTTAAAATGCGCGATATTACACAAGTTTCGGGAGGGCAGCTACAGCGAGCAGGGATCTGTCGAGCGCTTTTGAACAACCCGAAAATCATCTTCGGCGATGAACCAACAGGTGCTCTTAACTCAAAATCAGCACAGGAGATTATGGACATCTTTTCCGAAATTAACGAGGGCGGAACTGCGATAATGCTTGTCACTCATGATGTAAAGGTAGCGGCGCGGACAGAGCGTGTTTTGTTTATGCGAGATGGAAAAATCGTAAGTGAGCTAAAGCTTCCAAAGTTTGACGGAACGAATATTGATGACAGAGTAGGGAAAGTAACGGAGAAAATGTGGGAAATAGGGATATGAGTTGTTAGATCAACAAACGCTGAATGAGACCCTGGATCGAGCATCAGGGAAACGAAGGCTAAAAACATCACGCCCTGTAATAACGCCTTCGTGATCAACATCTTGCCGACCAGGCAGCTCAGCGGACAGTTCCATGCTTGGTTAGCGGCGGAATATTGGGTTTTAGCGGCGATCCATGCTTGGTTAGCGGCGGAATTTCGGGTTTTAGTGGCGATCTTCGCTTGGTTAGCGGCGCAACTCACACTTTTAGCGGCGAATTCCAGCATAGGCTCTTTAGAAGACTTCGCCCTCAGGAAATCACCTCCAATCTTGCAGAAGGTGCATATATTGCATTGTACCTGAAGGAAGAAGCCTATATTTTTAGGTTCTTCCTTTTTTTTCTTTTAATGCTTGCAAACTTAAAAGTCATAGTGTAATATTTAACTAGTACACTATGACTCGAGGTGTTTATGTTGAAAAATTTTGCAGGGCTGTTGAAAAAGGAATGGTTGCTTTATAGGGCGTGGCTTTTCAGTGGCATTTTTATTGGGATCATGCTGTCAATAATCGTCCCATATTTAATTAGGCGTTTTAGTGGTGAATTTACGATGGAAAACCAGCTGCCATTTTTCTTTTCGATATTAGTACTTATGTTAGGTGTATTTTTTTCGGTATTACAATATCTAATTAGCATCCGTAATGACTTAAGGATCAAAGAGATCTGGCTGCATTCAACTAGTTCTATTGCGCAGCTTGTAGGTGTGAAAATTGTATTTTCCTTAATAGGATATGCTATCTTCAATTTTATCTTTGTAAGTATAGCTATATACAATATTAAAGAAGAGATTATAGGCAACTTCGCCCAAATCCTTTTATTGATTATGCTTGTTGTATCAATTATTGTTATTTTCCAATTGATGATGTTTGTGATAGTGCTACTATTTTTTGCATTTAATCTCCAAATGAAACACTTATTTGGTAACTTTTCTGTAGTTATCACGATGTTTACCTTTTTCTTTAGTTTGAATTTATGGTTCAATTTTACAGAAAGTAAATTATATGATAATATTTTCCATCGTATAGGTATTCCATTAACGGGTCTGGAACCATTTTTTCCGAAGTCACAAACAATGAATTTAAGTTGGGGCACCATGTATATCGTAGATGAAGTAGCAACTTTTATTTTGGTAGCCGTCCTATTTATCATAGCGACTAAGTGGTTTGAAAAGGTGGTTTTACGATGACAATCGACTTTTCACGTGATAAGCCCATTTATAGTCAGCTCGTAGATAGGATATGTGGGGACATTCTGAAAGGAAAGTTAGTGCTTGGGGATCGACTTCCTTCGGTTCGAGAATATGCAGTGGAGACAGGTGTTAACGTAAATACTGTGCAACGGGTGTATAAGGAGTTAGAAGCGATGAATATAACGGAAACCAAACGAGGTCAAGGTACATTTATTACAACTGAAGAAGAGCGAATTGCGCTTTTACGCGAAGAAATGAAAACACAATTAGCAGATCATTTTTTAACTTCCATTGAAGCACTTGGATTTTCAAAGGAAGAGATGATTGTTGTTTTACAAAATAAATCGTGAGGTGAAATAAATGCTACAGTTATCGAATGTTTCTTTTCGTTATATGAAAAAGCCTATTCTTCAGGATGTGTCATTTTCCTTTCCGGTTGGACAAATCATTGGGCTTGTTGGAGAAAATGGTAGTGGCAAGTCGACACTACTAAAAGTGTTGACAGGCATATTACGTCCATCAAGTGGGGAAGTATTGCTAAATGGAACACCTGTTACACGTAGAAGTGCTGATAAAATTGCTTATTTACCAGATATTGATTTATTTTTTGATTTTTACACAGGTGAGCAGCTTTTTCAGCATTATGCTTCTCAATTCGAAGATTTTTCGTATGATAAGGCATGTATTGTTGCGGAGTTTTTGCAAGTTGATAAAAGTGTGAAACTACGGCAATTATCAAAGGGCAATCGTGGTCGAATGAAAATGGCCGCAACTCTTGGGCGAGAAGTACCTTATTATGTAATGGATGAGCCATTTTCTGGTCTTGATCCTATTGTTCGTGAACAGCTCATTAAAGGGTTAATTCAATTTACTGATATTGAACATCAGACAATTTTATTATCAACACATGAATTATATGAAGTAGAGCCTATTTTAGATCAAATCATTTTATTGCAAAATGGTTCGATTATTGCACATGAGGAAGTAGAGACGATTCGAGATATGTCGAATAAGGATGCTGTGCAATGGATGAAGGCATTTTATAAGAAAGGGTGAAATTAATGACAACACAACCTATTGTTCAATTGCAAAATATTTCAAAAACCATTCGTGGTAAGCAATTGATTCAGCAATTGAATATCGATTTATATCCAGGTCAAATTACTGGATTTTTAGGACCGAATGGCGCAGGGAAAACGACGACAATTCGTATGATGACAGGGCTTATGCATCCAACTGAGGGGAACGTCATTATTGATGGTCTTTCCCTAAAGGACAATTATGAAGAGGCGATTAGTAAGGTCGGCGTAATTGTAGAAAATCCGGAAATGTATAAATTTATGACGGGCTATAAAAACTTACTGCATTTTGCGCGTATGCATAAAAACGTAACAAAAGAGCGTATTGAAGAGGTCGTTAAACAAGTTGGTCTTGAGAAACGCATTCATGAAAAGGTATCAACGTATTCGTTAGGGATGCGTCAGCGTTTAGGACTTGCACAGGCACTGCTTCATCGACCAAAATTTTTAATTTTAGATGAACCAACAAATGGGCTGGATCCAGCAGGTATCCGAGAGTTTCGTATGTATTTACGTAAAATCGCGGCGGAGGATGGAGTATCTGTTTTTGTCTCCAGTCATTTATTATCCGAAATTGAGTTAATGTGTGATCGAGTAGCTGTTATACAAAATGGCAAACTCATTGATATTCGTGATATCAACGTTGAAACTTCTTCGTTTTATTATATTGAAGCTACACCAAATGATCAGGCTGCAGCACTTCTACAAAAGCTTGATTACAACTTTGTGACAGAAAATAACGGTTATGTGGTGGAAATAAAGAAAGAGGATATACCGAAACTAATAATGCAATTTGTGAATGAAGGAATTCAATTATTTGCTGTACAACCGCATCAAAAAACGTTAGAGGATCAATTCTTAGAAATGACAGGAGGTGGCCAAATTGCTGAAGCTAATTCAAAATGAATGGATGAAATTATGGCATAAAAAAGGAACTTGGGTAATGGTCGCGCTAGTTATCCTCTTTATTATTGGTCCAGGTATTATGCTGAAATACTTTGATACAAAAATAACAGAAGATATAACGTGGCAGGAAAGTGAACAACAGGCCATTAATAATAATAAAGAGTTTATGAACGAAGACAATATATCGGTAGAGGATAAAAAATACTTTGAGGAGCAAATTGCTATTTCGGAGTATCGATTAGCCAATAATGTACCGTCACAAGTAGATGGTAGCGTAGAGAGTTTTATGTCATTGACAGGTGGCATGCTGACTTTAGTGACATTGTTTACAGTTATTACTGCAGCAAGTATTGTATCTAGTGAATTCTCTACTGGTACGATTAAAATGCTATTAACGCGTCCGGTTTCGCGCGCAAAAATATTAACGTCAAAATTACTTACAACTTTCATATTTGGACTCTTATTGTTTGTTGTCAATGTAGTAGTAAGTGCTCTTGTTGGACTGATACTATTTGGCGGTTCAACTGGTGTTGAGCTAGAAATGGTCAATGGTCAAATTGTTGAAAAAGCAGTATGGAATGATTTAGCTTATCACTACTTACTTTCTGGCGGAAGCTTTGTCATGTCAATATTGTTTGCTTTCTTAGTGGGCTCAGTTTTCCGTTCAAGCTCTTTAGCGATTGGCTTAACGATGTTCTTATCTTTTACAGGTGGAATGATTGTGATGTTCCTAAGCAGATTTAAAATCGTTAAATATATTTGGCTAACACATTCAGACTTAACACAGTATGAAAAAGGCAATTTTATAATAGATGGTATGACAATGCCATTCTCACTCACAATTCTTGCGATTTACGCTGTAATTTTCCTTGTGATCAGCTATATGACATTTATGAAACGTGATGTAACAGCATAAAAATGCGTTAGCTTTCATGAACTGCACCTCAATTGTTAGAAATATAACTAACAATTGGAGGTGCTTTTTTTGTCTGGATGAGACAATTTTTAGAATATAAATAAAATACATACAGGTTGAATACAAGTTATAAAAATCGAAAATTCTGAAAATTGGTTGTTTTTTTCTAGATAAAGAATATAATAGATAGTACAATAATTGGTATAGACAACTATACCTAAAGGGGGCGGAAAATTGTTAGCTTTCTTACAAAAAATTGGTAGGTCGTTAATGTTTCCAATCGCTACTTTACCAGCAGCTGCATTACTATTACGTTTAGGCTCTGATGATATGCTTGGTGCAGTACCGAATGACGTTGTGCATTATATTGCAAGCATTATGGCTGCTTCAGGTGATGCTATTTTAGGTAATTTACCCATTATTTTTGCAATCGGTATTGCTATAGGCTTTGCGCACGATAATAGTGGTGGCGCTGCGTTAGCAGGTGCCATTGCCCATCTTATATTAGTCGCAGTATTAGGGGCTGTTAATAAAGACTTAAATATGGGCGTATTTGGCGGTATTATTGCTGGTGTTACAGCAGGCTTACTGTATAACAAATTTTATAATGTTAAATTTCCAGAATGGTTATCCTTCTTTGGAGGACGGCGATTTGTACCGATTATAACGTCTATTACAATGGCAGTTTTAGCTAGTATTTTAGCTTTAGTGTGGGGCCCAATTCAAGGTGGAATCGATGCAGTAGGGAACTGGTTTATTGGTGCAGGATCACTTGGGGTTGGAATGTATGGTTTTTTCAATCGACTATTAATTCCAGTCGGTCTACATCATGTTATTAATACAATCATCTGGTTTGACTTTGGCGAATTTACAAATGCTGCTGGCGAACTTGTCAAAGGGGATATCCATCGCTTTTTAGCAGGAGACCCAACAGCAGGACATTTCCAAGCAGGTTTCTTCCCAATCATGATGTTTGGGTTACCAGCAGCGTGTCTTGCGATGTATTTTGCAGCGAAAAAGGAAAAACGTGCAGTAGTCGGTGGTATGTTTGTATCCATCGCGTTAACAGCATTCTTAACAGGTGTGACAGAGCCGATTGAATTTACCTTTATGTTCTTATCACCTGTACTTTATGGTATCCATGCTGTATTAACAGGTATTTCGCTTGCGATCTCTTATATGATTGGATTCCGTGATGGTTTCGGTTTTTCAGCAGGTTTAATTGACTATCTATTAAATTTCGGTTTAGCAGATAGACCATGGCTATTAATTCCATTGGGATTAGGTTTTGGCGCTATTTACTTCGTCATTTTTTATTTCTTAATTAAGAAATTAGACTTAAAAACGCCAGGTCGTGAGGATGAGGAGGAGGACGGAACGGAAGCTGATGCAGCTCTATCTAACGATTTAGATGTTCGAGCTTACAAAACAATCGAAGCGTTAGGTGGACCAACTAATATTAAGCAAGTTGATTACTGCACAACCCGTCTTCGTATGACTGTTGGCGATGTGGATCAGGTGGATGAAAAAATGTTAAAACAAACGGGTGCGCGTGGTGTTATGCGAATTAATAAGACAAACGTACAAGTGATTATCGGTACATCAGTCGAATTTTTAGCAGAAGCTATGAAAGAACGCCTGAAAAAAGGTAACCCAACTCCTGCAAATATTTCTTTACAGCAAGATCCATCTATTTTTAAAGAGACTGTAGCACAAGCAACAATTTCTTCAGATGATTTTGAAATGCCCATGACAGGTGATTTAATACCGTTAACTGAAGTGCCTGACGAAGCCTTTTCATCAGGTATAATGGGACCCGGTTTTGGAATTTATCCGACAGATGGTACGGTTTATGCACCGTTTGATGGAAGAGTAGTCATGATTTTCCCGACGAAGCATGCTATCGGCTTAAAATCCGATACAGGTGTAGAAATACTAATTCATGTTGGTTTAGATACTGTCAAGCTAAACGGTGAAGGGTTTGAAATGATAGTTTCAGAGGGGCAGTTGATTCAACGGGGTGATCCATTATTAAAAGTAGACTTAAAGAACATTAAAGACAAAGTACCTTCTATCGTCACACCAATTGTATTCACAAATTTAATTGGACGAGGAGTTACACTTGAAAAATCCGGTTTCCAACGAGCTGGTTCTAATAATATTATTTCTATTAAAAAGTAATAAACAAGGATTTGAATAAAAAGGGATGATTACAACTTTTAGAATGTGATTTACAAGGAATGGAGCTTTAATGAATTTGAGGAAAGGGGCATCTAAAATTGAAATTAGAACGTTATTCTTCTAGAAATGAATTATACGCTCGTGCAGTAGACATTATTACGGATGCAAAAAATAACGGTGCTACAACGTTCGGTTTAGCTACAG
This sequence comes from Lysinibacillus sp. CNPSo 3705, assembly GCF_028674935.1. Classification (NCBI taxonomy): domain Bacteria; kingdom Bacillati; phylum Bacillota; class Bacilli; order Caryophanales; family Bacillaceae; genus Lysinibacillus; species Lysinibacillus sp. CNPSo 3705. The sequence continues at coordinate 20,036 of NZ_JAQZSD010000049.1, forward strand.
GAGGTACAATGGAACCGCTATATTCTAAAATTTGTGAGACTGAGGTTGATTTTTCTGATTGTATTAGCTTTAATTTAGACGAATATGTTGGATTAAGTGCTAAACATGAACAAAGCTATGCATATTATATGGCTACACATTTATTTCGTCATAAACCGTTTAAAGAAGCCTATTTACCGAATGGTTTAGCTGATAATCCTACAGAGGAAGCTGCACGCTATGAATCTTTATTACAACAGCATCCGTTAGATTTCCAATTGCTTGGTATTGGACAAAATGGCCATATCGGTTTCAATGAACCAGGAACAGCATTTGATTCATTGACACATCTAATAACGCTTGAACAATCTACTCGCCAAGCAAATGCACGCTTCTTTGATTCAATCGAAGAAGTTCCAACGCAAGCCATAACGATGGGGATTCAATCCATTATACGCGCAAAATGCATTTTGTTAATCGCTGTTGGAGATGCAAAACGTGATGTTTTAAAACATGTACTTGCATCTGACTATACGGAAGATGTGCCAGCAAGTGTATTAACAAAGCATCCAAATGTTATGATATTAACAGATTTACAAGAGGATGGAATAGGCCCTCGTACGTCCAGCTAGTCAGGTTCTATTAGACAAGGTTATAAGCAGTTGAAGATACAAGAGATTGTAGAGCTTCAACTGCTTTTTTAACTATTTCAGCAGGTGTACAATATCCGCTGCACTCCGGCGGAAAGGGGTTGATAAAGGATGTTAGCTTAAAATCATCGCATCCATTGCGATAACGGCTATCTGCCCTGCATCTCTGCTGCTGCCGCTACGCTTTCGCGCAAAAAACATCTGAGCCAATTCCGGACGCAATTATGCCAAGGCGTTAGTGTGTGTAGAAAATGTTTCAAGACGTAAATAGAATTCGATATAATGAATGAAAAACTAGAGAGGCGGGTCTATGGAAACAGAATGGTTACGAACTTTTATTGTTGCAGCGAAAAAAGAGAATTTTCGAGAGACGGCTGAACAACGTGAGGTTGAGGTGTTCTTAGCAGTTTGTCATCTGATTTACAAAGATGTAGTTAATAATTAATATAGAGCAAGAATTAAAGTTTGGAAGAAGAATTTCTCTAACTTAAAGTTCAAATCTAAAAAATTCATTAACAGGTTATTAGCTTGAGAGTATGTATGAAATTTGTTTTATGAATTCTTATATAAAGTGGGTGTAATTGGAACATGAAAGTGTTAATCGTAGATGATGAAGAAAAGATTACAGAGGTATTGGCATCTTATTTTGAAAAAAACGGTGATTATACATATGTTGCACATACAGGAGAATCCGCAATCCAAATGATCGATCAAGTACCTCTTGATATGATTATTTTAGATTTAATGTTACCTGATATAGCCGGTGAAGACATTTGCCATTATGTAAAATCAAATTACGATATTCCTGTGATTATGCTTACAGCAAAAATCTCCATTGATGATAAAGTAATTGGATTTGAAATGGGTGCAGATGACTATGTCGTTAAACCATTTCACCCTAAAGAAATATTAATAAGAGCAGAGCGGTTGTTACCCAGTTCATATAAAAACCAAATTATTATTTTAGGACAGTTGGAACTCCATAAAGAGGAGCGAAAAGTATTAATAAATGATCAAAGTATTCAGCTCACGCCACATGAATTTAGCATTTTACTATTACTAGCTGAAAATCCTAAAAAGGTTTTTAGCAGGGATGATATTATTCAAAAAATATATAGCTTCGATTCGAACATGAATTCACGTATTGTGGATCAACATATTAAAAATATCCGTAAAAAAGTTAAGGAAGAGTACATCCAAACTGTCTTTGGTTTGGGCTACAAAATAAATGAAAAGGTTATAAATCAATGAAGTTTCATCTAAAAATTGCCTTAATTATAGCTATCTTTTCTACAAGCATACTTTTATTTATCACAGGGATATTACTGTATAAAGGTCATGAACATTTGATGATGCTCCATATTACAGATTCTAATGAATTAATTCATCATTTTGATATGGCATTAAGGGAAACGGCCATGTGGTCATTAGGCCTTTTGCTTATTGTTATACTAATTTCTAGTTTGTTAATTGCAAAAACATTAACGAAACCTATCCAAGAACTGAATCATTTTGCGTTAAGACTAGTGCGTGGAGACCGGCACTTAAAGATAAGCTATACGATTAATGATCAAATTGGTCAATTAGGTAGATCACTGATGAAACTAGATGAAACGTTAAACACTTATGAACTCCGTCGTAAAGAAATGACCCAGGATCTTGCACATGAAATTCGTAATCCATTAGCCTCAATAAAAAGCTATTTAAGTGCATTTGAAGATGGGATTTGGACAGCTACTCCAGCTCGTTTGAAAGCATGTGTTGAGGAAATTGATAGGCTAACTCTTCTTGTTGGAGAATTGGATACCTTAAATGATATTAATAATCCCACATTTAAGGTCATGATGAAAGAGCAACCGATTGCTAATGTAATTGAAAAGTCTGTGATTACGTTGGCAAGTGAATTACTTGAAAAAGAAATTCAGGTAGATTTAGATTTAGACAAAACAGTCCATGCAAAGGTAGATGCTTTGAGATTGAATCAAATTCTACACAATATTATAAAAAATGCTATGTACCATGTGCAAAAAGATGGCATTATACTAATTAAATTATTTAAAGAAAATGACGATTATATAATTCTTGTACATGATAATGGAATTGGTATGGATGAAGAAACAAGTAAAAAAATCTTTGAGCGAAATTATCGAGTGGAAAATCGATATACTGGCAATGGTATTGGTATGACAATTACCAAAAAACTTGTGGAAGCACATAACGGTACAATTTCCGTCAAAAGTGAAAAAAATAGAGGAACTACATTTTGGATACAAATGCCTCTTTCTACATAATTTCTACACAACTGTTCAATATACTTATGGTGAAAGGAATGGTTGATATGAGGAAAATAGCATTAGTAGCAAGTATTATCGCAAGTTTGAGCATACTTGGGGCTTGTAGCCAAGGAAATAGTAAAGATATGAAGGACATGGATCATGACAAGATGAAGATGGAAGGTATGGATCACTCTTCAAAAGATATGAAGGATATGGATCATGACATGATGAATGGTCATGAGAGTCATAGCAATGTCGTTAGTTTAAATAATTCGACAGGAGTAAATGAAATAAAAATCCCTGCTGAACTTAAACGTAATAAAAAAGATGAAGTTGTATACACAGTTAGGGCACAACAAGGAAAAACAGAAATATTCGATGGTGTTCAAACAAATACGTATGGGTATAACGGGTCGTTTCTCGGCCCGATGATTCGTCTTGTAAAAGGTGAAACTGTAAAGATTAGAACTATAAATGAACTGGATGAGGATACAACTTTTCATTGGCATGGACTAGAGGTGCCGGCGAACAAAGATGGTGGTCCGCAAAGCATTCTTAAACCAGGCGAAGAAAAAACCCTCGAATTTAAAGTGAATCAGGAAGCGGCGACGCTATGGTTCCATCCTCATCCACATGGAAAAACGGCTGAACAGGTATATAACGGGCTTGCAGGCTTGGTTTACATTGAAGATGATCATTCAAAAAGTCTAGGATTGCCAAATGACTATGGGAAGAACGATTTCCCCTTGATTTTCCAAGATAGAACATTTGATGAGAAAAAACAATTAAGTTATAGTGCTGCAATGAACACAGACGGAACGATTGGAGATACATTATTAATTAATGGAACGTACAATCCTAAATTGACTGTAAACAAAGAGAAAGTCCGTCTTCGCTTATTAAATGGGTCAAATGCGAGAAATTATACGTTTAAATTGAGTACTGGGGATTCCTTTCTTCAAATCGCCACGGATGGTGGTTTCTTGAATGAACCCGTTTCTTTAAAAGAGATGACACTAACGCCATCCGAAAGGGCAGAAATCGTAGTTGACTTTTCAAAAATCCAGGACGTGAATGACCTAGCTTTAATAAATGAGGATGGATCTGTCCTTTTACCATTTGTAGTTACTGATCAAAGTGGAGAAACGAGTATGGTCCCTAAAAAATTGAATGATCTTTCATTGGAAGATAAAGAAATGGATCTACCTGTTACCAAAAAAGTGGAACTCTTTGGAATGATGGACATGGTCACGATAAATGGCAAGAAATTTGATCCGGAAAGAATTGATTTTACTCAAAAACAAGGTGTTACTGAGGTATGGGAAATTTATAATAAGCCAGATATGATGGGTGGCATGATTCATCCATTCCATATTCATGGAGCACAATTTAAAATACTCTCACGCGATGAGAAAAAGCCACCTGAAAATGAACAAGGATGGAAGGATAGTATCTCCGTAAAACCAGATGAGACTGTAAAAATAGCTGTACAATTTAAGCATAAGGGCGTTTACATGTTCCATTGTCATATTCTGGAGCATGAGGATAATGGAATGATGGGTCAAATTAAGGTGGATTAATGTTTGATTGTAGTTAAAATGCAGTTTGCTTAAAATCCTGTGTTAATTTTTAATACGGGATTTTTCTTTTATGTTTTTTTCGAGCGGATATTGAGTCATGTTAAGCAGTTTATCAAAAATAGAAGGTGTTTATAGATGTATAGTTTATTTTCGAAAATAAGCCAAGTCATTAGTGGACCGATTACAGTTTTTTTAAATTCTTACGAACATTCCCCGCTCATTATTGCGATTCTTCTTGGATTAATAGGCGCTTTAGCACCTTGTCAATTAACGGGGAATATGAGTGCTATCACCTTTTATGGAAGTCGGACTTTGCAAATGAAAAACAATTGGCAAGAAATTGTGTTTTTTATTCTAGGGAAAGTCGTTGTATTTAGTTTAATAGGTTTCTTCGCCTGGCTTTTCGGTCAATCCTTTGAAACTGAGATGACTAAGTATTTTCCTATTTTTCGCAAAGCACTTGGTCCGATCATGTTCATAACAGGACTCGTGCTAATAGGAATTTTAAAATTAAAATTTTTAAATCGAATTCCTAATTATATTCCGGCTGTGTTAAAAGAAGGTAAAATTGGCTCCTTTCTGCTGGGCGCTAGTTTTTCCATAGCCTTCTGCCCTACGATGTTTGTGCTATTTTTCGTGTGGTTAATGCCATCAGTCGTAACCTCTTCGTATGGTGTAATTTTGCCAGCTATTTTTGGTATAGCAACCTCTGTGCCACTTCTAGTGATGCTAGGTCTTATTCATTTATTTGATGCAAAAAGATTTATAATGCGTACAAGCATGAAAATGGGACGAGTGATTCAAATTGTGGCGGGTGTTATGCTGATTATTATAGGCATAGCAGATACAATTACATACTGGGGATTGCTTTAAAGAGAAAGATGCGCCCTTGCTTCCTAAAACAGAAGTCCAAATCCATATTCTAAAGGGGGGAATATAGTATTGAATAATTGTTGGATGAAATACCTTTACTAAAAGACTAAACAGATACAGAAAGAGTGAAAAAAATGATTAGTGCAACATTATTATTTATCCTCGCAGGAATTGGAGAAATAGGGGGTGGCTATTTAATTTGGCTTTGGTTAAGAGAAGGTAAACCATTTTATTGGGGAGTTATAGGCGGGATTGTGTTGGCTTTATATGGAGTTGTCGCTACGTTTCAGTCCTTCCCAACCTTTGGAAGAGTCTACGCTGCCTATGGAGGTGTTTTTATTGTCCTTTCCATTTTGTGGGGCTGGGGAATCGATGGGAAAAAACCAGACATCTTGGATTTCGTTGGAGCAGGCATTTGTTTAATTGGTGTTTTGGTGATTTTAATCCCTCGTTCATGATAAATAAAATCTTTTTATGAACCTTCACAATTTTAGTAAAATCATGATTGTGAAGGGTTTTTTTGCTTTAAATTAAGGTTAAAAAAGGTCGATTCTTCATTAATGTAGTTTGAAAACTAAATGTTTGCTAAAAGTACACGTAAATCCATTAAATCTTCAAGATGATCTAGGAGAACGTATATTACTAAATGAAAATATACATTCTATTTGTTTACTTAAATTACTGAATATAACCAAGATTTATTCCTTGAATGTAATCAAAAAGTACAAAAAGAAGGAGTTTAAGAACTTGAAATCGAATAGCTTATAGCAATCCCAGAAATGTTTGGAGGTTGCCATTTTGCTACTATATTTTTAATACCTTCATCTACCTAAAAATGAAAGAATAATTTAGGAGTTGATATAAGATGATATACCAAAATTCTCTTGATGGAATTTCTTCTGAAATGTTGAATGGCTTTTTTGTAGATTGGCCGAATCCACCTAATCTACAAACTCACTTAAAGCTGTTAAAAAACAGTAGTAAGATAGTCATTGCTTTAGATGATCATACGAATCAAGTAGTAGGATTTATAACAGCGATTAGCGATGGCGTTTTATCTGCCTACATTCCGTTCCTTGAAGTTTTGCCGGAGTATAAAAATAAAGGTATTGGCAAGAAATTAGTCAAACAAATGTTAAAGGAACTCGAAGATATCTATATGATTGATTTATGTTGTGAGGATGACTTAGTCCCTTATTATGAGAAGTTAGGAATGTTAAAATCAAACGGAATGCTCGTTAGAAATTACGAAATGCAGTCTGGAATTAAATAAATAGAAAGAAAAACGCTTGGATATTTTCCGAGCGTTTTTACGTGCTACGTTAATTATCAGCAATTTCATGTGTGTAATGGCTGTTATTTTTTTATGGCAACAAAACGTAATCTGTAATAATCAGCAAACCATTGATGATTCTGATAAGATTTAGACTGTAATAATTTTTCACATTTTTCATAAATCTGTTCTTTTTCAGTTTCTGATAAATGCTTTAGCATATTATAACTGAACATTTTTAGCCAGTTACGTAGCCCGTCTTCGCCTAGAAGCGGTGTTGGGCGCTCATATAGCGTAATCATTTCAACTGTAAATCCGGCGCCTTCTAATTTCGACTGATATTCTTCTAAAGTTGGAAAATACCAAGGGAAGTAATCCTCAATATAAGACAATTTTAATTCCTCCATACTTTTTTGCAGTGCCCAAACAATAGACGCAATATTACCGTGACCTCCCATTTCAGCAACGAAACGACCACCTTGTTTCAGTACATTGTAAATATTTTGAATGACTTCATCCGGCTGTTTCATCCAATGTAATGCAGCATTTGAAAAGACTGCGTCGAATTGAATTGTCATGTTAAGTACGGTAGCATCCATTGTATGAAACGTAATGTCTGGGTATTTTTGCTGTGCAGCGATAATCATGTCATGAGAGGCATCTATCCCTTGAATTTTGGCACCAAAAGCTGCAATTTCATGGGCTAAATCGCCTGTGCCACAACCTACGTCTAAAATTTCCTCATTTTTTTGTGGTGCAAGCAGATCTACTAAGCTCCCTCCAAATTTTGAAACAAAGCCATGCTTTTGATCATATAAATTGGCATTCCATTTGGTTGTCATTTCCCCTCATCTCCTTTCTTCGAGTTTACCAAAAAGTTTAATTGAACAGAAATGCGTAAAATCATTATTTTTGATTCCATATTGGAATATAGAAGGGATAAACAGATATCGCTTTTTGACTAATACCCGTTGGCTTAATTGGTTCATTGAAAGCCCCAGCCGGATTGTAATCGCTGAAAGCCACTCATTCACACACTTTATTGTGTTACCAAAATAATGTTGTTTTTTTGTCAACATTTTTCGAATAAATAGGTACCATTTGTCAATGCGAGTAATATGATATAAAAAAATAAGGGATGTGGTATGGTGACTTGGTTAATCATTTTGGCTTTTACTTTTTCATCTAGTATTGATAATTTAGGTGTCGGACTTTCGTACGGCATTCGAAAGATAAATGTTAGATTTGATAAAAATATTTTAATCTCGATCATTTGTTTTCTAATGAGTATGGCAGGCATTACATTTGGCGTATGGCTGTCAAAAATTCTTCCAGGTATGCTTCCTGTCGTCATTGGAGCAATATTATTATGTATAATCGGAATTCGGATTATTCTTTTGGCGAAACCGCGGAAACAAGAAACTTCAAAGGTGAATAAAAACAATGCTAATAATAATGTTCAAGATATTTTAAGAAATCCCGAGGAAGCTCAATTCAATAAGTCTGGGGAAATTGGATGGGGAGAGGCTGTACTTCTCGGCATTGCCTTAGCGGCGAATGCATTAACGAATGGTGTAGGTGCAGGTCTACTTGGTCTTTCACCACTTGTCATCTCGATACTTGCTGCAATTGGGAGTTTTATTACTGTTTGGTTAGGTGTCAAGTTAGGGAGTAAAGTTGCAGATGTTCGGATCGGTTCATTTACTGTAGGGCAATTTGGAACAATAATTAGTGGAGTAATGTTGATAATAATCGCTTTTGCTGCTTTCTTCTAATTAATTTGTTGACAAAATGTCAACAAAATTATACACTTCTTGAGAATGATCATTTCATGTTTGACACTACTTTAAGCCAGTAAGAAGGGAGAATCGAAAATGGCTGAACAGAAAAACAGTACACTTGGTTTAATGCTGAGAGAGTTATTGAAAGAACGTTCATTATCTATGCGGAAGTTTAGTGAACTCACTGGAATCGACACAGCTACGATCTCACGGATAATAAATGGTAAGAGAAATGCGACACCACAACATTTAGAAAAATTTGCAGACTGCCTTGATGTTCCTTTAATCAATCTTTTTGAAGCAGCAGGATACCCAATTGAACAGAGACAAGAAGAATCAGATTCAGATATTCATACCTCTGTTGACGCAATACAATCTCTTCTTAAATCTTCTAATGTTTACGATGATGAATTTTCGGTGTCTCATGTTGAACAGAAACTAGAAAGCTATGGACTCTATGCGCAAACAGAAGAAGGTAAAAATTCGATTCTTAAGGATTTTGACGAAAAAATAAAGAGTGTAGGAAGCATTGGGCCGTTTATAAGCAAATTAAAAGAATTATATGAGAAGTTTACATTGGGGAAGGGAACTATTTTTGAACTAACCTTAATTGGAAGTACATTATTATATTTTATTATTCCAGTAGATGTTATACCGGATTATTTATTTCCTATTGGCTATCTAGACGATGCAATAGCTGTGCAACTTACTACAAATGCATTACTAAAAAAATAACTTAGACTTAAGTGATAGGTGGATTTATTTATGAAAAGAAGCAAAAAAGGCCGAAAATGGCTAAGGAATTTGTTCTTAGCATTCGCATTCGTAATCGTAGCAGGGATTATTTATGGGGTTTATCAATATAATAGCGGATTGGCTATGGCAGACGATAGTCATATAAAAGATAACGAAAAAGCGTTTGACCCATTTGAAGGAGCGGATGTGCAATTTGGTCAGATTAATGTGCTATTAATGGGAAGTGACGCTAGAGATGAGGATGGTAGATCGGATAGTTTAATGATTGCACACTACGATCAAACGACAAATGATGTCAAACTTGTTTCGATTATGAGGGATACGTATGTCGACATCCCAGAGCACGGAATGAATAAAATAAATGCTGCTTTTGCTTTAGGAGGTCCTGAACTTGTAAGGAAAACAATTAAGCAAAATTTTGATATTGATGTAAATTACTACGCTCTTGTAGATTTTAAAGGATTCCCTAAAATTATAGATCTTTTAGCACCTGATGGGATAGAGGTTGATATTCCTTATGAAATGTCTCATGGAATTGGTATGACATTACATCCTGGGGAACAAGTTTTACATGGTAACGAGTTATTAGGCTATGTACGTTTCCGTCACGATCGCTTAAGTGATTTTGGGCGAGTGGAACGCCAGCAAGAGGTTTTGGGTAAGGTGAAAGAACAAATTGGTGTTTCGAGCTTAATGAACTTGCCAAAAATACTTGGCGTTGCAGATTCCTACATTGATACAAATGTTGATAATAAAACAATCCTTACAATTGCAAAAGGAATAGTAAAAGGAAACTCTAAAGGTATTGACACTTTACGAATTCCTGTTGCAGATGCTTATGAAGACAAACGTGTCAACGTAGGTGACGTCTTAGATATTGACCTCGATAAGAACAAACAGGCATTAGAAGACTTTTTATCATCAAAGGACAATGAAAAAAATGACTAAGTACTTTACTAAAGGTGACAACATCATTAAGTAGTCAGTAGAGCAAAAATTAGAGTATGTTTTGAACTATTATTTCAAAACATACTCTTTTGTTATTTTATAGGTCCTTTATCGGTAAATTACATTACCATTAGATTTGTGAAATTCCTTGTGCAAGCAAATCTACTAAACTTTCTCCAAATGTTCAAATAAAGTCATATTTTTGAGCATATAAGCATTAGTTTCGATGAACGGTATCAAAATAAAGGCGTTTTTTTTAGAAAATTACGTGGGATGATGAAGTGCCGCCTAGAATAGAAAAAAGTAGCTGACGAATTCATCAGCTACCAATCTTATTTTTCAAGCTTTGTTAATGTTTTACCGCTCCAACCAAAGATAATCGTCAAAATTGGTCCAAGTAGACAGAAGAAGGTAAAAGGAAGGTAAGTTGTTGTTGGTATATCTAGTACACTAGCAATAAAAATACCACAAACACTCCATGGAACAAGAGGGTTGACTACAGTACCTGCGTCCTCCATAACACGGGATAAATTTTTAGGGGCAAGTCCAACCTTTGCAAACTGCGCTTTAAAAGCTTCACCAGTAAGTAGGATAGATAAATATTGCTCACCAATTAATGTGTTAATACCAATCCCCGTAATAGCAGCTCCTGTAATGACAGAGCCAGCGCTTTTAAATAAGCTCTCTACCTTCGCTAAAATACTTTGAATAATGCCGAGGGTAAATAATAGACCGCCCATTGTTAAAGCTAATAAGACTAAGGAAATTGTAAATAGCATACTGTTCATACCACCTCGACTCAGTAATGCATCCACGTCTTTATTCCCTGTAGAAGATACATAGCCTTCAAAAAGGATTTTAAAGACATTCGATAGTGCAATCGGTTCTTGTATGTAGGCAAGCCCTACACCAATAATTGAAACAACTGCGAGTGTGATAAGTGCAGGCGCTTTGTACAAAGTCATAATAACAAGAACAACAATTGGCAATAATGTATACCAATGAATAAGTCCAGTAGACAGTAATCCATCTTTAAATTGCTCAACTGTTTCAAATGAAGTATTTGCTTCTGTTGGTGATAATATTGCATAAAGGACGAATGAGATTACGAATGCTGGAATGGTTGTCCAACCCATATTTTTAATATGCTCGAAAAGATCGACGCCAACCGTACCAGATGCAAGATTTGTTGTATCCGATAATGGAGACATTTTATCACCAAAGAAAGCTCCTGAAACAATCGCACCAGCTGTTATAGCTAATGAGAGGTCCATTGCACCAGCAATTCCCATAAAGGCAACGCCAACAGTTGCTACAGTAGTTAAAGAACTACCTACAGAAACACCAACGATACTACAAATCAAAAATACGATCGCAAAGAAAAAACTTGGTGTAATAGTTAAAAAGCCGTAGTAGATAAGTGTTGGAATTGTGCCACCCATAATCCAACTGGAAATTAAAATACCAATAAAGAAGAAAATAAAAACAGCCCCAAGTCCAGCACTTGCACCAGCAATCATACCAGTTTCAAGCTCACGAAAAGGAACTTTTTTTAGTAATCCATAGGCAATTAAAAGTGAAATGACAAGAAAAATAGGTATATGGGGTGTTGCTTTTAAAAACCCAATACTGAGCGCCATCATGGCAATTATTAATAGTATTATAAAGCTTGCCTCAATAAATCGAGGGTTACTCTTAGCTTCTATTCGAAACATGCTAATCCTCCTACTTGTTACTTCCTCGCTTCAACGCGGTGAAGCCTAAAAGAATTATAGCACGCTAATATATTTTGTCAATCGGCTGATGAAATTGGTAGTACTGTACTTAATGGGTGATGAAATAATCCCATGTATTTTTGACAATTAAGGTACAAGTCATGATGATAAAAATAATACGCATCATTTTTGTCCCACGTTTCAGCGCAAATTTTGACCCTATTATCGCACCAAAAATCATAACGAAGCCCATAGGTAGACCGTATACAAAATTAACCTTTCCTACTAGTAAAAACATAGCAAGCGCAGCTAAGTTCGATGTGAAATTAAAGGCTTTTGCATTTCCCGCTGCCTGTAAGAAATCATTTCCCATCATTAATAAAAGAAAAATAAAAAAAGAACCAGTACCAGGCCCGAAGAAACCATCGTAAAAGCCAACAGCAGCAAAAGCACCAACGAAGGCTATTTTCTTAAGAGTACTTAATGATCGCTCTTCAGGTTTTTGACCCCAATCTTTTTTGAAAACCGTATAAGCTGTTACTAGTACGAGCATAACAAGCATTAGAGGCTTTAAAATAGCTGGAGATACGAGATGCACCGTATATGCACCCATGAATGAACCAATAAAAATAAAAGGCATTATTTTCTTATTCTTTTTCACATCAACTTTGCCAGCTCGTAAAAAAGTTAACATGCTAGTCCCATTGCTAATTGTATTGGCGAGTTTGTTTGTGGCAATTGCTGTACTTGGAGGTAAACCAACAGCCAAAAGCGCAGGTAACGAAATTAATCCTCCGCCACCGACAATCGCATTTAAAAAGGATGCGATAAAGCCAAGTGCTAAAAGAATTACAAGTGATAGTAAATCGATGTCCATATGTATGATACTCACATCCTTATTTGTAAGATACACTTTTCTTTTAACAGTACTGCGAATTGTAATAAATGACAATGGGGTTTATCTTTCGTCATGTAAATATCGTTTACAATTCCTTAACATTGGTAACGAAGAAAAAATGAAGAAAAAAATTGTTTTTT
>NZ_JAQZSD010000050.1:0-32697 GCF_028674935.1 Lysinibacillus sp. CNPSo 3705
CTATAAAATAGAGAAATTTTTTTATCAAATGATTAAACACTTAAAGTTATTTTTATTTATGAGAACTTATATTTTTAAAGATAAAAAATATTCAAAATACCATATCGAAAAAGCTATATAATTTTGATTATTATAAGAATAAACCAGTTAGATGATAGTTTTGTTATCACCTGACTGGTTTAATTATAAATTACCTTTTATGCATTTTTATTTTCTCTAGATAACCGCACTTTATAAATACCTAAAAATAATGCTGCAACAATTAAGCCCTCTATCATTGGTAATGAAAGAGCAAAAAATGTCAAAACAATACATCCTATGAACAAACAAATGTAGATAACAATGTTTTGCCTAAAGTTTAATTTTCGTGCAAAGCCTAGTTTATAAACAATTGCGCACAAAATGAATACGGAGAAGAAAACGATATACCCTGCTACAGTATAATTTGGTGAGTATTCATAAATAAGACGGCTAATACCTGTTAAATCCTCTAATACTTCAGCCTCAGTTCCTTCTCTCATTTCAGATGCTTGAATGGAGTTGAATAACAGCCAATTCAACATCAATATCATCTTCCTTTCGTGGAAGCAAAAAATTATTTATCAGCGTTTTTTAATTTTTTCGCTGCTTTCTCACGTTCGTTTTTGTCTAGAATTTGTTTACGAAGGCGAATAGATTCTGGTGTGATTTCTAGGTACTCATCATCAGTTAAAAATTCTAATGCTTCTTCTAGTGTTAATAAACGCGGCTTTTTAATTACGTTTGTCGCATCTTTTGTAGCAGAACGAACATTCGTTTTTTGCTTCATTTTTGTAATGTTTACAGTGATATCATTATCACGTGTATTTTCACCAACAATCATACCTTCATAAATTTCAGTACCTGGTTCTACAAATAGTGTACCACGGTCTTCTACTTGCATCATACCATAAGTTGTTGATTTACCTGTTTCCATTGATACAAGTACACCTTGGTGACGACCACCGATACGACCTGGAATATATGGTTGGTAGCAATCGAAAGTATGGTTGATGATACCGAAACCTTTAGTCATTGACATGAATTCAGTTGTATAACCAATTAAACCACGTGCAGGTACTAAGAATGTTAAACGAACTTGGCCATTGCCATTGTTAATCATATCTAACATTTCACCTTTACGAGTACCGATAGATTCGATAATTGATCCAACATTTTCTTCAGGAACATCAATTTGTACACGTTCAAATGGCTCACATTTCACGCCATCAATTTCACGAATGATTACTTGTGGTTTTGATACTTGTAGCTCAAAGCCCTCACGACGCATATTTTCAATAAGGATAGATAGGTGAAGCTCACCACGTCCAGAAACAGTCCAAGCATCCGGAGAATCTGTATCTTCAACGCGTAAAGAAACGTCTGTTTGAAGTTGAGAACGTAAGCGCTCCTCTACTTTACGTGCTGTTACAAATTTACCTTCACGACCTGCGAATGGTGAATTGTTTACTAAGAACGTCATTTGTAAAGTTGGTTCATCAATACGTAACGGTGTTAAAGCCTCTTGGTGTTCAACAGGACACACAGTTTCACCAACGTTGATGTCTTCCATACCTGAAACGGCAATTAAATCACCAGCTTTTGCTGATTGAATTTCTTCACGTTTTAAGCCAAAGAAGCCAAAGATTTTTGTAACACGGAATTGTTTTACTGTTCCATCTAATTTCATAAGTGCTACTTGTTGACCTACTTCGATTGTACCACGGAATACACGTCCGATACCGATACGACCTACGTAATCATTATAGTCAAGTAAAGCTACTTGGAATTGTAATGGGTCTGCTGAATTATCAACAGGTGCTGGAATAGATTCGATTACTTTCTCAAATAGACATTGCATGTTTTCTTCTTGTTTAGCTGGATCTGCATCAAGTGAAGCAGTACCATTTACCCCAGATGCATAAACAACAGGGAAGTCTAATTGATCGTCATCTGCACCTAGCTCGATGAATAATTCTAATACTTCATCTACTACTTCTAGTGGACGAGCTGAGTCCTTATCTACTTTATTAACAACCACAATTGGTGTTAATTTTTGTTCTAACGCTTTTTTTAGTACGAAGCGTGTTTGCGGCATACAACCTTCATACGCATCGACAACTAGTAAAACGCCATCTACCATTTTTAAAATACGTTCTACCTCACCGCCAAAGTCGGCGTGTCCAGGCGTATCAAGGATGTTGATACGAGTTCCGTTATAATTTACTGCAGTATTTTTCGCTAAAATTGTAATACCACGTTCACGTTCAATATCATTAGAGTCCATTGCACGTTCTTCAACATGTTCGTTTGAACGGAATGTACCCGATTGTTTTAGTAATTGGTCGACTAAAGTAGTTTTACCATGGTCAACGTGTGCGATAATTGCGATATTGCGAAGATCTTGACGTAAGTTTGTCATTATTCCACTCCATATTCTTTTTTCGAATGTTTAACTGTGATATTATAGCACAAGAAGGATAGAAATGTCCTTATTAGAATTTACATCATTCTAAAAAAATATATTTGCATTATAAATTTTTTATATAGGAGGCTCGGCTATGAATCGTGCAAAATTCGTAATGGCGGTTTACGCATTAGCGGCTGTTTTAGCAATGTGTTCTATCGGATATTCAGTGGCAGTTAGTAGTTGGTTAGGTATAATAGCAGGCATTATGGCTACTTGTGTCATCTTCATGACAGCCTTTAAAATGAAACGTAAACTACGTGAGCAAGGACTACTTTAATCGCACAAAGGAGCCTGTCTAAACAATAGACATGGCTCCTTTTATTATTCATAAGGCACAATATATTTTTCTAATAACTCTTTGTGTATTGAAGGATTGGCAATAATAAACGTATCCTGATGCAAGAAATCAAAGCCTTCTCCATGTAAATTAGTGGTAATAGCACCAACTTCCTTAGCGATAATCGTTCCTCCAGCAATATCCCAAGGCGATAGTCGCATAGACACATAAGCATCTAATTTACCACTGACAACAAACGCTATTTCCATTGCAGCTGAACCATAAGACCTTGTTCCACGTACTTTTCTAACCATTTCAATTACTTTTTCATTGTGAATATGTCGATTTGGTGCTACCCAGTGAGCATTTATACCAATGACCGATTCTTCTATTTTAACTGACTGCAATTTACGTAATGGTGAGTCATTGTACCATGCCCCTTCACCTGCAATAGCATAAAATAAATCTTCACGCATGACATCAAATATGTAACCAAGCTTGCCTACCCCATTAACAAAAATACCGATAGAAATCATAAAATGACGATGTTGTTTCACAAAATTCATCGTGCCATCGATTGGATCAATAATCCATACAACACCTTCTAACGACTCTACTTTCTCTCCCATTCCCTCTTCCCCTAAAATTTTATGGGTCGGATCGAAACCTCGTATTTTTTCGATAAAGAATAATTCTGTTTCACGGTCAATATTTGTGACAAGGTCGTTTGCGCTTGATTTTGTCTCGATAACTAGATTGTACGAAAAGGCCTCTCGAATACGGCTACCCGCTTCATATATAATACTTTTCGCAAATTGATCCATTTGTTGTAAATCCATAAAAACCCACCCTTCGATTATAAGAAAAGGCCCTATGCTTTTAGCCTACATCACTAGTTCCTCTATTTCAGCGGATGTCTTTTGTACCGAAAGCGTAGCGACAGATACAGATACAGATACAGATGTTTGGACGCCCGCTGAAAGAAGTTAAAAATTTTTTTGTTAATAATTCTTCCCTGAAAATATAACTTTGCATTATGATATATTGTCTATTTTACCCTTTATAGCAATAAAAATCACCTGCTGTCGGAATATTCAGCAAGTGATTTTTCAAATCGGTATATAATTTTCATTACGCATAGGCGTGCAAGCTTTCAAGTTCCAGCTGAATTTCAACTAGACGCTTTTTACTTTTTTCAATTTCAAATTCATTTTTTTCATTCATTGCCGAGAATAGCGAGGCTAATTCATAATCTAATTCTAACTGCAAAATGTGTTCATATTGCTTTTCAATGTCGACTTTACGTATAATTTTTACGATTGGTTTCATAAAAATCACTTCCTTTTTTTATTTTTCACAAAAACTTATCACATTCGATAAAATGCTTGTTATAAGATTTTTTCCCATTTTCCTTATAAAATAAACCTTATAAATCGAAAGGAGTTCATAAAAATGCCGAAAATAAAGTGGACTAACAAAGACTTCAATGTTTTTCAAATAGACGGGCTAGAACAGAGAATGGATGCTTTAAATGAATGTGTACGACCAAAATTCCAATTGCTTGGAGAGGATTTTTCTTCCTTCTTTTCAAGTCAACTTGGAGAAGAATTTTATCCTCATGTTGCGAAGCATGCGCGTAGAACAGTAAATCCCCCAAAGGATAGCTGGGTTGCATTCGCTCCGTACAAAAGAGGTTATAAATCATTACCTCACTTTCAGATTGGACTTTGGAGCACACATTTATTCATTGTCTTAGCTATTATTTATGAAGCGCCACAAAAAAATGTGATGGCAGAACGTTTAATGGCCAATAAAGCAATACTACAGCAGCTTCCTGATAATTTCATTGTCTCTGGAGATCACATGTCTCCAGCAGCAATCTCCTTGCAAGATGCAAAGGAAGACAAGCTAGACGAATTACTTATCCGTTTACGTGATGTTAAAAAAGGAGAATTTTTAGTAGGTCGTCATATACCAAAAGATCAAGCTGTCAAGCTGTCAGCTAGCCAACTTCATCAATTAACGGAAGAAACCTTTAGCCTTTTACTCCCTATTTATAACATCATTGTTGGAAAATAAAGTTTAACGGATTATGCTTTAAGCTCTGCACATAATAACTAAAACAGTTTTCCACGTTATTTATATATTGTGGAAAATTTTCGTTATTATTCCTAGCAAATGAAAATTTGTTTGAAGATTATTTGTGGATGAGGGTAAGAGGAAATCATTCCGGATTTTTTTGTTTATGTAGTATATGAAATAAGCCAATTTTTAACACAGACATAGTGTAAAGAGGACGTGAGTATTTCTCGCGTCCTCTTTCATGCTGATCCCACTCATCAACCGCTTCACGAAAACTTTGAGGAATAAGCATCAAAAAAAAACGCGAGAAATCAACGTTGCTAAAATTGATTTCTCGCGCTTTTATTGTTATCGACGTTGCTTCGGGGCAACTTTAATAATTGTACCATCTGTTCCTTCTTTCGCTTGCTTCACAACAGGGTAACTGACATAGCCACTTGCTTCTTCAAACTCACGGAAAATTGATTTTTCCTCGGCCTGTGAAGGTACAATTTCTTTAAAACGACGATATTTTGCCATCATTACTTCACGCTTAATGCCTTTTTCATAAGCTTGTTCAATTCCTTCAAAAAATCGCACAACATCTACAATTTCTTCTGTTGACCAATCAGTTGAAAACGGATAAGAGTATTCCATTAAACATAACCACCTTTATATTACTGACCCGATACGAAAAACATCTACATTTCTAAAAATGTAGACATCTCTACTGTGACACAACTTATTTCTTCCGACTTTCGCCTTATTTTCCGAGTCTGATTTCGCATAAAGCTACTGCCATTTAGGCTTAAATTCCGCAGTATCGTTGCACATCTAGTTCTGTTAAATTCCTTAGATTAAGTAATTTGCTAAATTAGAGCTTGCATTCAAATCTCTATCCAACTTTACCACAAGAACAGCTATATAATCTGTCTATCCGTTTCAAATTGATTTTGATTTGTCCACAACTTTCAACAAGTTTTTGATATGGAAACTATCTTCAATTCCATATTTTTGACTTTTGTAGTGCTTTTGCCCTGCTACCGCCTTCGCCAGATGTCTATTTTTCATCATACCTTTTACATTTAAATGTGTTCCATGGTTTTCACAATTTTATTAGAACATTGATATAAATGATTGGCTCGGATGACGTTAAGCCCATTTTACCCGAATACTTTCTGCTTCTGCAAGCATTCGGGTGATCAGCTCCTCGACTGTTGGAACATCATGAATCATTCCTGTAACTTGTCCAGCCCAGCCAATCCCTTTATCTTTTTCACCATCATAAATAAAACGTTTATTAGCTTTCCCGCTAATATAATCTTTCAATGCCTCATACGTAGGTGTAGTGCGCTCAATTTCTAAAATCTTTTGCGTAAATTCACTGCTCAACGCTCTTGCTGGTGCACCAATAGAGCGTTTGATTACAGTCGTATCTGCCTCCGTACTTGCAATTAAAGCTTCTTTATAAGCCTCAGAAGCATCAACACATTCTTTTGTCGCTATAAAACGCGTACCCATTTCAATTCCCTCTGCTCCTAGTGCATGAGCTGCCATCCAGCCACGGCCATCACCAATTCCGCCCGAGGCAATAACAGGTATTTTCACACTATCTACAACCTGTGGCACGAGTACCATTGTCCCAATATCATCGCGACCAAGGTGACCTCCACCCTCTTGCCCAACAACTATAACAGCATCTGCGCCTAGTTCTTCTGCCTTTTGAGCTTGTCTACGTGCAGCAACTAGTACTAATTTTTTAATATCCGTTCCTTTCAAAATATCAAAAATAGGTGTTGGATTTCCTCCAGTCATTGTAACAACTGGTACTTTTTCTTCCACTGCAACACGCACCATATCCTCATAACCAGTGCCATACATACCAATTGCAAAATTTACACCAAACGGCTTATCCGTTAATGTTCTTACTTTATGGATCTCTGCGCGCAATAAGTCAGGATCTCTTAAACTCATAGCTGTTATTTGCCCTAAGCCCCCAGCATTTGATACCGCCGCTGCTAAATCAGCATATGCTAAATAGGCTAATCCCCCTTGAATAATTGGGTATTTAATATTTAAAAGCTCCGTCACACGTGTATTCCAATTCATAATATCTCCCCTTTCCTTCGATACTATTTTCTCGAAATTATCAAAATATCCTTTTTATTTTATTTTTTCAGTAAAGTCTATGTTTTCTTGCAATTAGGTGCTATAATTCATTTGTTTTCTTACATATTATAAAGTGAGGTGGTACCTGCGTTGTCACAATTAGAGACTCCATTGTTCGACGTATTACTCAAACATCGAAACAGACACCCAATTCAGTTCCATATTCCAGGCCATAAGAAAGGGCAAGGTATGGACCCTGCGTTCCGAGAATTTGTCGGCGACAACGTTTTATCAATTGATTTAATTAATATTGCTCCACTAGACGATTTACATTCACCGAAGGGCGCCATTAAAGAAGCGCAAGCACTTGCTGCCCAAGCCTTTGGTGCTGATCATACATTTTTTTCCGTTCAAGGTACTAGTGGCGCCATCATGGCGATGATTCTGACCGTTGTCGGTCCAGGTGATAAAATTCTAGTACCTCGGAATGTTCATAAATCCATTATGTCGGCGATTGTTTTTGCTGGGGCAATCCCGATTTTTATTCATCCCGAAGTAGATAGTGAGTATGGTATTTCTCATGGAATATCGCCTGAAGCTGTTGAAAAAGCATTAAATGCTTATCCAGATACAAAGGCAGTTCTTGTTATTAATCCAACGTACTTCGGCTTCTCGGCAGACTTAAAGCGTATTGTCGAAATAGTCCATAGTCGCAATATTCCGGTAGTTGTCGATGAAGCACATGGTGTACACATTAAATTTCATGATGATCTTCCATACTCTGCAATGGAGGCTGGAGCTGATATGGCTGCAACTAGCGTACATAAGCTTGGTGGTTCTATGACTCAAACGTCTATTTTAAATGTTCGTGAAGGACTTGTTTCTGCAAAACGTGTACAAGCTATCCTGTCGATGCTAACAACAACATCGACATCCTATCCATTACTCGCTTCCCTTGACACAGCAAGACGTCAGCTAGCGATCCATGGTTATGATTTAATTGGGGATGCACTTCGCTTGGCCAAAGATGCACGTAAACGTATTAACCAAATTCCACATGTAAAATGTGCTGGTAAAGAAAAATTAAATTCATCAGCAACTTACGATATGGATCCTTTAAAGCTATTAATAAGCGTTAAAGATTTAGGTATCTCTGGTCATCAAGCTGAAGAATGGCTTCGGCACAATGCAAATATTGAAGTAGAATTATCAGATCTATACAATATTTTATGTTTAGTGACATTAGGTGATACGAAAAAGGACATCAATCTTCTGATCAATGCCCTTAGTCGTATGTCAAAAGCATTCGATTCAGAAGCTGCTATTACTGAAACAATGGTCAATGTTCCAGAAATCCCTGCACTTGCTATGTCACCACGTGATGCATTTTATGCAGATACGGAAGTTGTTCCACTTGCAGAAGCGGATAATTGTATTTGCGCAGAATTCGTTATGGTATATCCCCCAGGTATTCCGATTTTTATTCCCGGGGAAATAATTACTCAAGAAAATATTCGTTATATTCAAATGAATATTGAAGCTGGTTTACCAGTACAAGGACCAGAAGATACTACATTAAAAACAATTCGCGTCATTAAAGAACGCAAACCTATTATTTAATAGTAAAGCTACCTCAGAAAGGGGTAGCTTTTTGTCGATTATTAATGATAATAATACCAAGAAGAAACCATACCAAGTATCGGGAAAACAAGCCACCAATACCTCCATAAAAAATCACCAATAGTTTTGTGATCGGATTTATTTGTATTGGAAGCTGAAACTGAGGCTTTGGCTTCTAGTTTATGATATTTTTCTTCCCCTGTAATAAGCTGATCTAAAGAAATTTTATATAAATCACTTAACCTTCTTAAATTATCAATATCAGGATAGCCCTTTCCTAACTCCCATTTTGAAACGGATTGTCTTGAAATATTTAAAAAACTTGCGACATCATCTTGCGTATACTTATGTTGTTCTCTTAATTCCTTTAAACGGTTTTCTAAATTCATTGAACTTCACCTCCAACTTATCGGATTTTGATCAAATAATAATGGATTATTACACTTTATTCCAGAAATTGTTATTTGCTAATTCGCAACGCACAGTTGCTTTCATGAACTAAGCAAAAAATTCGATTCTAGAACTTCCTTCACTTACAATTATATTTCAGCAGATGTCTTTTATCCCGAAAGCGTAGTGACAGGTACGGATGTTTGGACACCCGCTGAAAGAAGTTAAAGGAGCGATGAGATGAACGCATGGGATCAACGATTTAAAACGGTTGAATATGTTTATGGTGAGCAGCCAAATGCATTTATAGAAGACTATGTACACTATTTAAAAGATTATCAAAATGTGGCTGCATTTGCCGAAGGTGAAGGTCGAAATGCTGTATTTTTAGCTTTACAGGGGCATACAGTAACTGCTTTTGATTATGCGGAGAGCGGTCTTAAAAAAACAGTACAACTCGCAGAAAAACATAATGTGTCGATTCATACAAAGCTTACTGACTTACTGCAAGATGAACTACCAGTAGAAAAGTTTGATGCTGCTATTATGGTGTTTGGACATTTCCAAGCCGAACAGCAACAAGAAGTGTTTAAGCAGATTGTAAACTCAGTAAAATCTGGCGGTCGTATTATGATGGAACTTTATTCAATTTATCAACTACCTTACGCGTCTGGTGGCCCAAGACAACTTGATTTTTTATATGACCCTTTAGATGTTCTAAAATGGTGTCAACCTTATAAGATTATCCATTTTTTCACAGGTGAACAAATGCGAAATGAAGGTATACTCCACACAGGACTTGCTCATACCATTCAATTTATTATCGAAAAAAATTAAAAAGACTATATACAGTTTATATCTGTATATAGCTTTTTTTCACAAAAATAAATACACAAATAGCGGACATAAAAATGCGCCTATTATTGCCGTTAAGGCCATAGATAGTGAGCCTACTGATAATTCTTGTTCTCCGTATTCTCTTAATTTAACAAGCCCAACGCCATGTGAAGCACTACCTACTGCAACACCTCTACTAACGGCTGAATCAATTTTGCCGTATTTAATGACTAAAGGTCCAATAATAGCGCCTACAAACCCTGCTAGCATTACGAGTACAGCTGTTAATGGTGGAATACCGCCAATGGTCTCACTCACCTGCATACCTACAGGTGTTGTTAATGATTTAGGTAAGGCTGTCAGTAGCCAGCTTTTATTGACACCAATCCATTTCAGCATAACAAATATTGTTGCTAAGCCTGTAATCATAGCGATAAAAATACCTGACAAAATAGCATACTTATATTTCATAATGATCTCACGTTGATTGTATAGAGGATAAGCTAGGGCTACAACTGCTGGACCTAGCATTTTTTGAAGCCATTGCCCTCCTTCCATATAAGTAGCATATGGAATATTAAAGACTAATAATATAACAGCACTGACGATCGTTGTCGTCACTAGTGGAATCATTAAAGGATGTGGGTACCGTTGATAAAGTTTTGTAAATAAAACGAATAAGACAACGGTGCCAACGACAACAATCATTTCAATCAACCGTTAGTCCCCCCTCTCCTTCTTCTACAACGGCTTCTGTTTCTTTTTTAGCCAGCTCTTTTTTCTCAACTATTTGACTAAGTAATCCTGTAACATAAATAGAAATTAGCGTACTTGCTATAACGGCTAGCATAATCAAGAGGCCAGTTGTTGAAAAAAGTTCAGGGTAGTCAATCACTCCTACTGTTGCAGGAATGAAAAACAAGGTTAATACGCCAATTAAGAAACCGGCTCCATCTTGAATGTATTCTACTTTAATTATTTTGAAGTTGAGTGAAAGCGCTAGTAATAGTAATCCAATTACACTTCCTGGAAGAGGTACGTGTAGTAAAGCCACAATACCGACACCCATGTAATAAAAAATATTGAGTATCCCAATCTGAACAATAATACGAACAACTCTCTTTAACATCGAAGCAAATTTTTCGTTCAACATTTCGCCACATTTCACCCCCTATAACGTTTATTCTACATCTGCAGGAATTTTCTGTCTATTATAATTTTAGGAAAACAATAGAAAAAAAGGATGACTCCAAAACACTTTGAGCCATCCTTTTTCTATATAACTTAAATAGGTTGTCTAAAACTGTTCTACATTCATTCGTTAGACACCAGTAAATGGGGGGCATCACCATAACGTGTGGTTGATTTCCACCCCGGCTGGGCGCTTTGTGCTGCCGCTTTCGCTTTCGCACAGAAAAAACATTTGTTGCTGCCGCTTCGCTTTCGCTCCAGGATCTCGGGCCAACACGATGTTGGTCACGAAGGCGTTATCACAGGATGTGATGCTTTTAGCCTTCGTTCCTCTATTGTTAATCCCCAAGGAGTTGCCCATCCTCCGCTCCAATCAACTTATTTTCTTTTTCTCAAAAAATTGCTAGTTTAGGCTTTTCTATAATGCATGACCTGAACCACCATCAATGTTTACGGAAGTTCCTGTCACATAACTAGCTGCATCTGATACTAAAAAAGTAATGACATTCGCCGCTTCTTGAGTATCCCCTATCCGACCAAGCGGAATCGTTTGACCTACATTACGGGAATAATTTTCCCACGATAATTCTGGCGCTTCTTCTTTCCACTTCTTCTCTATTTGATCACTACGAATAAGCCCAATACAAACAGAATTCACACGAATATTATCTTTACCTAAGTCTTTGCTCATAGCCTTTGTTAACGCAAGTCCTGCCGCACGACTTACAGTAGTAGGGAGTGAGTTAGCAGGCGGTGTTTTAGCCATTACCGCAGTCACATTAACTATTGCACCACCACCAGCCTTACGCAAATGCGGTGTAGCATATTTTGAACAATTGACAGCACCAAACACTTTTAAATCTATATCAGCTTGCCATAGCTCACTACTAACCGATTCAAATGGTTGTGCTGAAGCTGTCCCTGCATTATTAATAAGAATATCAAGGCGACCAAAATGTGCTACTGCTCGCTCAATTAAGTATTTACAATCTTTTTCCTTTGTAATATCAGTCGGTACAATTAATACGTCCTCGCCTGTTTCGTTTTTAATACAACCAGCAGCCACTTGAAGCTGTTTTTCACCACGAGCACAAAGTACAACCTTTGCCCCCTCTTTCACAAGCTGCATTGCTGTATAATAACCAATCCCCTTACTTGAACCTGTAATAACTGCTACTTTCCCCTTTAAGCCTAGTTCCATTGTTATCACCCCAGTTTTTTGTTCAACATCTCTTGTTACACAAACTCGATAGCATTTTCGAATATCTAGCAGCTAATTTCTGAGACTAACTAATACATGCGCTAAATCTATTCGCTATTTACTATAATCCAAGCCGAATTATATTTTTAGAATATTCATTCGATAGTATTACTTTATCAAAATTACAAGTAATATACAAAAAAACGGCTACAAAGCACATGCTTTATAGCCGTTTTTATAAACTTTATTATTTTTTTGCTACAATATGGATTGGGTTGCCAAGTAATACTTCAGCAGCTTCCATTGTAATTTCACCTAATGTTGGGTGAGCATGGATTGTTAACGCGATATCTTCAGCAGTCATACCGCCTTCAATTGCTAAGCCCATTTCAGCGATCATATCTGATGCACCAGCACCTACGATTTGAGCACCGATTAATAAGCCATCTTCTTTACGTGCAACAAGCTTCACGAAACCTTCTGTTTGGTTTAATGCAAGTGCACGACCATTTGCTGCGAATGGGAATTTCGCTGCAGTGTATTCAATGCCTTCAGCTTTCGCTTCATCTTCATTATAACCAACTGTTGCCATTTCTGGATCTGTGAAGCATACAGCAGGAATAGCTAAATAATCAACGATAGATTTCTCACCAGCGATTGCTTCAGCAGCAACTTTACCTTCGTAAGATGCTTTATGAGCAAGTTGAGGACCAGCTACAATATCACCAATTGCATAGATGTTTGGAATATTTGTACGACATTGTTTGTCAACATTGATAAGACCACGTTCACCGAATTCAATACCGATTTCAGCAAGGCCCATTTCATCTGTATTTGGACGACGACCTACAGTTACTAATACATAGTCAGCTTCAACTTTTTTCTCTTCGCCGCCAACTTCATATGTTACTACTACGCCGTTTTCTGTTTCTTCAACGCCTTTTGCAGATGCGTTTACTTCAATTTCAACGCCTTTCTTTTTAAGGCCTTTTTTCACGATTTGTGTCATTTGTTTTTCGAAACCAGCTAAGATATCTTTTCCGCCTTCGATAATTGTTACTTGTGAGCCAAGATTAGCATAAGCTGAACCTAACTCTGTACCAATATAACCTCCACCGATAACGACTAATTTACCTGGTACTTCTTGTAAAGAAAGTGCGCCAGTAGAATTTAGTACGCGTTTAGAGAATTTGAATGTTGGAATTTCAACTGGACGAGAACCTGTTGCAATAATTACATTGTTAAATGTGTAAGTTTGAGCAGATTCACCATTGATGATACGCACTGAATGAGCGTCAACGAAATAAGCTTCACCTTGTACAATTTCAACTTTATTACCTTTAAGTAAGCCTTCAACACCGCCAGTTAATTTTTTAACAACGCTGTCTTTAAATGCTTGTGCTTTTGAGAAGTCTAATTTCACGTCAGAAGCGATGATACCCATGTCATCTGAATGTTTAGCATGCTCAAAACGGTGACCTACTGAAATTAATGCTTTTGATGGGATACAACCTACGTTTAAGCACACACCACCAAGTACATTTTTTTCAACGATTGTTACTTTTTGGCCAGTTTGAGCTGCACGGATTGCGGCTACATATCCTCCAGGACCTGAACCAATGACAAGAGTATCTGTTTCGATTGGAAAATCTCCTACTACCATTTTTGTTACGCCTCCATTAATAATAATTCTGGTTCACTTAACAAACGCTTTAAGTGATTTAAAGCATTTTGCGCAGTGGCTCCATCGATCATACGATGATCAAAGCTCAATGATAATGCTAACACAGGTGCGGCTACAATTTCACCATTTTTTATTACAGGTTTTTCTGATATTCGACCAATACCTAGAATCGCTACTTCAGGATGATTAATTACCGGAGTAAACCATTGTCCTCCTGCAGAGCCGATATTCGTAATCGACATCGAAGCGCCCTTCATTTCATGTGGTGCAAGTTTGCCTTCACGTGCTTTAGTCGCTAAGTCATTAATCTCATTTGATACTGCAAAAACAGATTTACGATCTGCGTGCTTAATAACTGGTACTAACAAGCCTTTTTCTGTATCTGCTGCAATACCAATATTATAATAATGCTTCTGAATAATTTCTTGTGTTGTATCATCTAATGAGCGGTTAAATTCTGGGAATTCGCGTAAAGTTGAAATAAGCGCTTTAACTACGTATGGTAAGTACGTTAATTTGACACCTTTTTCAGCAGCGATATCTTTGAATTTTTTGCGATGTGCTACTAGAGCTGTTACATCGACTTCATCCATTAGTGTAACATGTGGAGCCGTTTGTTTCGAGTGAACCATCGCTTTTGCAATCGCTTTTCGAATGCCCGACATTTTCTCACGTGTTTCAGGGAATTCACCTTCAAGGACTACTGGTGCTACTTGTGTAGTTGTTTCTTGCTGCACAGCTTCTTCATTAGCCATCGGAGCTGCTGCTTCAACCTCTACAGCGCCTCCACCTTTTAGGAAATTGTCAATATCTTGTTTTAAAATACGACCATTTTTGCCTGTACCTTTAACTTCACGAATATTCACATCATGCTCTCGTGCAAATTTACGTACCGAAGGCATTGCGATGACACGCTTATTGTCATCAGCTACAGCTACAGTTACAGCTTCAGTCTTTTCAGTAGCTTTTTCTGGAGCCTGCTCATCTTTAACAGGTGCCTTCTCTACTTTCTGACCAGACTCAGCTGTTGCTTGAACTTGAGCCTCTGTTTTCGCTTCAGCATGGTCATCACCTTTTAGCTTTAAGTCTTCATAGCCAGGTGCATCAAAGCGGATTAAAACATCACCAACAACCGCTACTGTACCTTCTCCTACTAAAACTTCCTCTACTTTCCCTTCAACCGGAGAAGGGATTTCTACTACCGCTTTGTCATTTTGTACTTCACAAAGAATATCATCTTCTTTTACTGTATCTCCAGCTTTAACGAACCATTTCACGATTTCGCCTTCGTGAATCCCCTCGCCTATGTCTGGTAATCTGAATTCAAATGCCATGTGTACCCATCCTTTCTATATTACCGTCGTTTAGAAGCTACATATAATCAATTATGCCTCGGCATAATTGCGTCCGGAATCGGCTTTGTGCTTAGGCCTGCACGATGCAGGTCAGTTAGCCGTTATCGCATGGATGCGATGGTTTTAGGCTAACATCCCCTAAGAACTCCTTTCCGATTCTGTGACATCCGCCGGTGGCTTTAACTTCTTTCAGCGGGTGTTTGGACACCCGCTGAAAAGTGACTTTAAACCACATTCATCTCACCACCTATAGAAGTGGGAGATTTAGCTGAAAGAAGTTAGAATGTTAAAACTTTTTTCGCTGTTTCCATTACATCTTTATAGTTTGGTAACCAAACACCTTCAGCTTGTGGGAATGGGTACACAGTATCAGGTGCAGCCACACGAAGTACAGGTGCTTCTAAGCTTAAAATCGCACGTTCTGTAATTTCAGCCACAACATTTGCAGCAATACCTGCTTGTTTTTGAGCCTCTTGTACAACGATTGCACGACCTGTTTTTTCAACTGACGCGATAATTGTTTCAATATCAATTGGTTGAATTGTACGTAAATCAATCACTTCTACAGAGTGACCTTCTTTTTCTAGCTCTTCTGCAGCTTTTAAGCTTTCGTGAACCATCAAACCATAGGCAATAATTGTTAGATCTTTACCCTCGCGTTTTACATCCGCTTTACCTAGTGGAATTTCATATGCTTCCTCTGGTACCTCTTCACGGAATGAACGATATAATTTTAAATGCTCTAAGAAAATTACTGGGTTATCATTTCGAATAGATGAAATCAGTAAGCCTTTCGCATCGTACGGTGTAGATGGTACAACAACCGTTAACCCTGGTTGTGCTGTCATTAAACTTTCTAAGCTATCTGAGTGCATTTCTGGTGTATGTACACCACCACCAAATGGAGAACGGATTGTTACTGGCGCATTATAGACACCACCGCTACGATAGCTCATACGTGCTAATTGACCACTAATGGAATCCATTACTTCATAAACAAAGCCGAAGAACTGAATTTCAGGAACTGGACGGAAACCTTGAAGAGAAAGTCCGACTGCTAAGCCACCAATACCTGACTCGGCTAATGGCGTATCGAATACGCGGTCAACACCGAATTCTTTTTGTAGGCCTTCAGTTGCGCGGAATACCCCACCGTTGACACCTACATCTTCCCCGAATACAAGAACGTTTTCATCATTCTTTAATTCTGTGCGAAGTGCGTCTGTAATTGCTTGAATCATTGTCATTTGTGCCATAGGTTATTTCGACTCCTTCTCTTTGTAGATTTCATACTGTTCTTTTAAATTAGATGGCATTTCGCCTTTATACATGTTTTCCATTAACTCTGTTACTTTTTGTTTTGGAGCAGCATCGGCTTTTTTGATTGCCTCTTTAATTTCTTCTTTTGCACGCTCAATAACAGCCTCTTCTTTTTGCTCATCCCATAAACCTTTTGCCTCTAGATATTTACGGAAGCGTACAAGAGGGTCTTTTTGCGCCCATTCATTATCTGTATCCGATGTGCGGTAACGCGTTGGGTCATCCCCCGCCATTGTATGAGGACCATAGCGATAGCACATTGTTTCAATTAAAGTTGGCCCTTCGCCATTAACTGCGCGCTCACGTGCATCACGTGTTGCAACGTAAACTGCTAACGCATCCATTCCATCTACTAAAATACTCGGTAAGCCTGCTGCTATACCTTTTTGAGCAATTGTTTTCGCAGCTGTTTGTAATTCTCGAGGTGTTGAAATTGCATATTGGTTATTTTGTACAATGAAGATTGCTGGTGATTTAAACGCACCTGCAAAGTTCATGCCTTCATAGAAATCCCCTTGCGATGAACCACCATCACCTGTATAAGTTACAGCCACAGCCTTTTTACCACGCTTTTGAATACCAAGCGCTACACCTGCAGCTTGAACATATTGTGCACCGATAATAATTTGAGGTGCTAATACGTTTACGCCTTCAGGAATTTGATTGCCCATAAAATGACCACGTGAGAATAAAAACGCTTTATCTAAAGGTAAACCATGCCATACGATTTGTGGTACATCACGGTAACCTGGTAAAATCCAATCTTCTTTTTCTAATGCAAAGTGTGAAGCAAGTTGTGAAGCTTCTTGCCCAGCAGTTGGTGCATAGAAGCCTAAACGACCTTGACGGTTAAGAGAAATGGAACGTTGATCTAGAATACGTGTATAAACCATACGCGTCATTAACTCAACTAGCTCCTCATCAGATAACTTCGGGTCTGCCTCGTCATTTATAATTTCGCCTTCTTCATTCAAAATTTGAAACATTTCAAATTTATCTTCTATTTCAGTTAGCGTTTGTTTAGCATCAAAAATATTATTGTTTTTCTTGCCCATTTGTCACATCTCCCTTTCAGCTGTATTAAAATAAATCACCATTTCAACTAGTACAACTTATTCTTTGCACTCAGTATACTGAATAAAATACTGTCGGTCAATCATATAATATGCGTGTAAACAAAGATTTTTTCTAATATAACAATTAAATAAACCTGTTCCACACTGTACTACCTATAAAGGAAATCTGTATTATAACAACTTATCAAAAGTACACAAACATTCAGTTTCCCTTCATGATTACCAATAGTAGAATGCCCAGTTCTAGACATTCTAATAGCTTTAGAAAAATTTTTAAGTATAGTCAAATAAGGTCTTTTTTCATGTGATTGTGTTAAGACGTGGTGTATACTTATAAGTAAGCACCACAAAGTTGAAAGGAAGATTCATATATGATTTTAATGGATGATATTATTCGCGAGGGTCATCCGACTTTACGCACAAAAGCCGAGGAGGTCAAATTCCCTTTAACTGATGAAGTAAGAAAGCTTGCAGAAGACATGCTTCAATATTTAATAAACAGCCAAGATCCTGAAATGGCAGATAAATATAATTTACGCGGCGGTATTGGATTAGCTGCCAATCAAGTAAATAGTCTACATCGAATGTTTGCCCTTCATTTGCCTGATGACAATGGCGAACAATTAAGTTTTGTAGCGATCAACCCAAAAATCGTTAGCCACTCTGTAGAAAACTCATACCTTGCAGCGGGTGAGGGCTGCCTTTCTGTAGACCGCAATGTTCCAGGCTATGTACCACGTCATGCTCGTGTTACAGTTAAATTTAAAACCATTGACGGCGAAGAGAAGAAAATGCGTCTTAAAGGCTTACCTGCTATAGCCTTCCAACACGAATTAGACCACCTGAACGGCATTATGTTTTACGATCGCATCAATGAAAAAAATCCATTTGCGGAAATTCCAAATTCTACACCATACGAGCGCGATTAGGAGCACAAAACGAAAGCAAACCCCTGCAGTTATTATCAACTGCGGGGTCTACTTTTTTTACAAGCTCGTTTCGCTCTTTTCCCCATCACTTTCAACTTTATGATATGGCTATCCCTTGTTCTAAACGTTCATTTATTTTTTCGAGCAGTACAGGCAGCTCTTCCATTGTTTGAATCGTATAATGTGCACCAGTTTCTTTAAATATTCGTGCTGTTTTTTCAATAGCTATTTGCTGATTTTCTTCAGATAAAGCCATAAACTCCTCTTCAGATAACCCCATCTCAGAGCTTCCAACAATAACACCCACAGCCCAGACACCTGCATTTAAAGCCTCTTTAATATCTGAGGTTGTATCACCAATCTTCACAACTTGTTTCGTCGACTCAATACCTAATGCCTCCATATTTTTAAAAATCATATATGGGTACGGACGTCCTTTATCTCCTACTTGAGTAGGCGTCACTAAAAAATCAGGTTCATATCCTTTTGCTGCTGCATATTGAGTCACTACCTCCATCATAGAGTCTGTATATCCCGTCGTAGAGCCAACACGAATGCCCTCTTCCCTTAATCGATGCACCGTTTCTTTCACATGCTGAATCGGATCTGTGTAAGTAGCTAACGATTCCATTAGCTTTGATTCAAACTGCCTATATAAAGCTAAGACATCCTGTTCCGTAAAATCTCGGCCATATTTCCGGTTCCATGCCTCACGAATTCTAGGCATTTCGAGCATTGTCCGGATATGATCGATTTTCAGCATTCCCATTGGTTTACGCGCTTCCTCTAGCGTTACCTTGATTCCCGCATCTTCAAAAACCGTCAAGAAAACATTCACAGGAGCAAAGCAACCAAAATCAACGGTTGTACCTGCCCAATCAAAAATAACACCTTTAACCTTCATTACTCATCACCGCCATATAATTTTCAATAACCTTACATAATGTAGTCATATCATCTTCATGAATATCGCCAATATTACCGATTCGGAATGTATCAACATCTGTTAATTTCCCTGGATAAATAACAAAACCTGCTTTTTTCATCGCATCATAGAAATGCTCGAAGGAAAACCCTTCATAAGGGAATAAAAACGTTGTAATAATAGGTGATTGTAGCTCCTCTGAAATATAGGCATTAAACCCAAGTGCTTCTAAACGAGAGCGAAGTATATGATTATTATTCGCATATCGTGCGTAGCGAGCACGTATTCCACCTTCTTCTGCGAGTTCCTCTAATGCCTGCGCAAAAGCTGCCACTACATGTGTAGGTGATGTAAAACGCCATTTTCCATCTAGTTTCATTACTTCCCACTGCTTATATAAATCTAACGCAACGCTTCTCGCTTGCCCTTTGCACTTTTCTAATTCCTCTATTCTCGCAATTACAAACCCGAACCCCGGCACACCCTGGATACATTTATTAGCACTGCTAATTAAATAATCAATCCCTAACGCTGATACATCCATCGGTACGCCACCAAAGCTACTCATTGCATCAACAATAAACGTTTTGTTCAACTCTTTCACGACGCTTCCTATTTCAGCAAGAGGATTTAACATTCCCGTTGTCGTTTCACAATGTACAACTGCAACATGTGTGATTGTTGAATCATTTTCCAACAGCACTTTCACTTCGGATGGAGACGGTTGTTCATTATATGGAACACTATAAACTGTATGCCGTAGCTTCAGCACTTTAGCCATTTCAACTAGGCGTTCACCGTAGGCACCGTTTGTGATAATAAGAATTTTATCTCCCTCACCAACCGCAGTTGTTAATACAGATTCTACAACAAAGCTACCACTCCCCTGCATAAGAACAGTTGTATAATCTATTTCTTTCACTTGCGCTAACTGTAAAAGCTGCTTACGTATTGCTTGCGTGACATTTTTATAATCATCATCCCATGTGCAACGATCCTTTAACATCTCTTGTTTTACTGTTTTTGTTGTCGTTAATGGTCCTGGTGTTAATAATTTATAGTTGTTCATAAAATTAATAGCTCCTTATTGTTGTGCTTCTTTAAAGAACGCTTGATGTTTTTCTAATAAATCTACCGTCAATGTTGTGTCCCATTTCTTTAAATATTTAGGAACAAACTCGTCATTTACTTGTTCACCTTCATAAAGAGCAACAGGATATTGCTTCAACAAATCAGGACGGGCATCAGTTGCTATTACTTTTGCTATTTCACGGGCTAATGCTTCATCCCCTTCTTTATCTACTACAGCCACAGATTCTGTTAATGTAAAATTACCTTCTATTGGATCGATGTAATCAATCGGTAACCCTTCTTTTTTAGCATCGATTGCCTGAATACGTAGACCAAACCCTACAGCCACTTCGCCCGTTTTCACTTTTTTAATAGGCCCAGAGCCTGAGCTTTCGATATGCGGGCCAGCATTTTTAAGTAAACCAGCTACTATTTTTTGGCCTTCTTTTTCTCCATACTCATTAATAATCGCCTGTACTAATAACCAACCTGTTGATGAGTCTAGAATATTTGGAAATGACAATAAATCTTTATAAGAAGGGTCTGTTAAATCCTTTATAGACGTCGGGACTGGCAAATCTTTTTGTTGTAATAAATCCGTATTAATAAAAATCGAGCCGATATTCCCCAAAATCGGCAATGCAAACGTAGTACCATCATCTAAAGGCTTTAACTCTGAAGATAAGTCCACAAACATCGACTGAGATTTTTGCGCACTTTCAATGAAATAGGAAGCCATCGTAACGACATCCGCCTCAATGTCTTTCCCCTCTGCCATCATTTTCCCACCAAGTTCAGATGTTCCGAATGATTGGATTAAATATTTCCCTTTATAACCTTCTTTATCTAAAGTTGTTTCCATTACTTGAATTGCTTCATCATCTGCATTTGAATAAATAATTACTTGATCTTTCGATTCCGCATTCGCTCCTCCGCAAGCAGCTAAAACAATTGCTGAACTAACTGTACCTAACATCATTACTGTTGATTTTTTCATCTTTATGCTCCTTTAGTTTTTCTTTAGGTGTTGCTATATAGTCACAACCTAATTTCACAATGAGGTTTGTACATAAAATAAAAATCGATAGGACAAAAATATCTGTATACTTCGCGAAATGTTGAAGTTCTTTTATACGTGTCGATACAAGCATCGTTTTTGTACTGACAAGAAAAATTACTCCGCTAACAGTTACCATGGCATTTAAAAAATAGTAGCTAAACATTTGATAAATTGTAGGTCTGATATTCGGCAAAATAATGCGAATAACAGTTTTTAACCACGAATCTTTTAATAGCTCTGCCGTTACTTCCCATGTCGGGTCCATTTTTTGCAATGAATTTTTGGCCATTAAATACGGCGTTGTAAAGAAATGAACAATATTACACGCAATAATGATCAGAAAAGTCCCTTTAAAAGTACTTCCGTTAAAGAAAAATAAATAACAAAGACCCAGTACCATGCCTGGCACAGTATTCGTAATCATCGAAGCAAGATCTAAGCTTTTCCTTCCTTTAATAGGAGTTCGTACATTTAATAGAGCGGACACAAATGCTACACCCACACCTAAAATAGCTGTCAAAGCAGCAACAATTAGCGAATTCATATAGACTGTCTTCAAGCCCGGTTCAGCTAGTACGTTTTTCACATGCTCTAGTGTAAAGCTGAAATCATATGGGTAGCCCTTCGTAAAAGGTACTATACATATCGTTAAAAACATGATGAACACTCCACCTACACAAACAAACGAGAAAACAGTAAACATCAAGTCACGGAACCGATGGACAATGAGGTCACTTTTACAAACTTGCTTATACTGAAAATTAAACCGTTCTAAAATCGTTAACATAACAACTCCAAGTATGGCAGGTACTAACATTAAAATTGAAATTACTGCGCCTCTCTCAAAATGCACAATGGAGCCAAGCATCGCTTGATATAACTCAATTGCAATAACTTTGTAGCCACCACCGACTGACGCAGGTATCCCAAAATCCGTAAAACTTAAAACAAATGATAGGATGAATGCCCCACCAATCGTCCCTAGCATCGGGCGAAATACTGTATGATAAAATCTTCGCAACGGACGATCATGCATCAACACCGAAACTAGCAGAAAACGTTTATCAATGTATTGCATGGAATTTTGCATTAATATAAAGGCAACAGGTAATGTATAAAGCACATAACCAATTAACAAACCGTTAAATCCATATACCGAAAACAAGGGCTGACCAAATATCTTCGTAATAATCCCTTGATTACCAAATGTATAAATGAGTACAAAGCCATATGTAATGGTCGGCAATAGCATCGGTAATGTAATACCAACTTGCACAAGCTTTTTCACAAAGCGATGCATCGTTGTAAAATGAACAGCATATGCCAATAAGAAAGCCAAAATAGTCGTTATGAAAGCAGCTACTAAAGAGACCTGAAAACTATTGAAAAACGCATCACGAATCTCTACATTTTGCAATGCTTCCACATAGTTTTGAATGGTGATGGCATTCCCCTTTTTTAAAGACTGCCAAAACATATAAAATAACGGAACAACTAAAAAGAAGATAAAAAAGAAAATAATTGGCAGAAAAATCAATTTCATCATTTTATTTGATTTAAGCATAAGATTCTCCAAATAGCTGATAGATGTTATGACGTTTTATATGAAGCTGCCTTAATATAAAATCTTCCACAAATTTATTTTCCGGCGTATTTACTATTTCTTGTGGCGTTCCAAATTGCGAAACAGTTCCTTCATTAATAATTAGCACTTTATCCGAAAGTGTGAGCGCCTCCTCTGGATCATGG
The DNA here is from genome assembly GCF_028674935.1 of Lysinibacillus sp. CNPSo 3705. Classification (NCBI taxonomy): domain Bacteria; kingdom Bacillati; phylum Bacillota; class Bacilli; order Caryophanales; family Bacillaceae; genus Lysinibacillus; species Lysinibacillus sp. CNPSo 3705. Next base: position 23,344 of record NZ_JAQZSD010000050.1, read on the forward strand.
GTTACAATAATAGTTGTTAAATTAAATTGGCGAGCAATAGATTGAATTCGTTCTTTAATCGATTCTTTTATTACCCCATCAAGTGCACTTAACGGTTCATCTAACAATAAAATTTTAGGCTGCATGACAAGTGTTCTAGCTATAGAGACGCGTTGTTTTTGTCCACCCGATAACTCATGAATCTTTTTATGTAAATGTGGGGTCAGTTCTAAAAAGTCTATATATTCCTGAACCTCCATTTTTGACATTCCTTCTTGTTTATTCTTCAAACCATACACGATATTGTCATACGCATTTAAATGCGGAAACAATGCAAAGTCTTGAAAAACAATATTAAACCCTCGTTCTTGCATTGATTGTTTCGATATATCTTGTCCATTGAAAAAAAGCTGTCCATTCGTTTGTTTTGTAAGACCTAAAATAATATTGAGTAAAGTTGTTTTTCCACAGCCACTCGGTCCTAGTAAAGAAACTATTTCACCAGATTGAATGTTTAAATTTATATTCTCTATAACTTTTTTATTTTTATAGTTTTTCGAGATATTTTTTAGTTCTAACAAATCCTTCACCTCTCTTTAGTTCTTAGTTTTAGTTTAGGGACTATTTGTAAAGGAAATTATGGACTTGTGTAAATGTTGAGTAAATTCTGACCAAGTGTTGACAAGGTTATAAGTGTTTTGAGTAAATGATAAGGAGAGGTGATGAAATGTATACAATAGAAAGACAGCAGCTTATTTTGCAATTTGTACGGAAGCATAAGGTAGTTAAATTAGTAACACTAACAAATGAGTTCAACGTATCCATGGAAACAATCCGTCGTGATATTCAACAACTTGTTCAAGAAAAGAAAATCGAGAAGTTTTATGGCGGTGTAAAATATCTGGAACCTGTTGAGGGATTGATCGATCACAGACTTCATGAACAGCTACCAGAAAAAATCGCTATTGCAAAAGCATGTGCTTCTTTAGCACAAGATGGGGAATGCATTTTTATAGATAGCGGAACAACCACATACCAAATGACACCATTTTTATTAGAGAAAGAAAAATTAACTGTCATTACAAACTCACTTCCAGTAGCCTTTGATTTAATTGGCTCCAATATCGAAGTGATTATCCTCGGTGGTAAAATTCGACATTCCGAAAAATCAGTAACGTCTAACGATTTCCTCTTCCGCTTCGATCACCTTAATATTAATAAAGCGTTTATTTGTGCTAGTGGCGTATCGATTGAAAAAGGAATTTCCGATTTCAATTTAGAAGAGGCTATTACCCGGAAACAAATTATAAATATTTCTCAAACTGTCTATGTAGCAGCAGACTCTTCAAAATTTAACAAAGATGTCGCCATTCAAGTTTGTCCAGTAAATGAGGTAGCTATGATTATTACTGATAACGCCCTACCAGAAGACACGATTAATCACTTCACGGATAAAGGTGTACAACTAAAAATAGTAAAAACAACTGAATAAATTACTAAATACAAAAGCAACTAGTTGTAAGAATTGATTAACAACTAGTTGCTTCTTTAGTTTCTTTAATGAATTATGCCTCGGCATAATTACATCCTGGAGTCAGCTTACTCTTATGCCTGCAAATGTCTTTTGTGCGTAAGCGGAGCGGCAGCAGCAGATGTCTTTTGCGCGAAAGCAGAGCGGTAACAATAACAGGATGCAGATCAATTAACCTAAAATCCTTTATTAGCGTGCCGGAGACCTTATTTATTTCAGCGAATGTTTGGACTCCGCTGAAATAAATTAAATAATATTTAATTGGCGCATAATTTTAGCAAGACCATCCTCGTCCACATGCTCTGCTACATGAGTAGCAACAGCCTTTACTCTCTCATGTCCATTCCCCATCGCCACGCCAGTTCCAACAGCTTGCAACATTTCAATATCGTTGAGTCCATCCCCAAAAGCAATCGCATCATTTAACGTCAGCCCTATCTTCTCAAGGACCTTTTCAATACCAGCAGCCTTCGAGCCTCCGTTCGGTAAAATATCACAAGAATAGTGATGCCAGCGTACAAATTGCACGTTTGGAAATGCCTTACGATATAAATGTTCATCTTTTTCTTCCATAAAAATAAGTGTTTGATAAACATCGTTCTGCATATAATAAGTTGAGTCTATAGTTGGATACTCATATTTCAGTGTATTTAGACTTTCTACTACCATATCGTTATTTCCTACGGATGCAACCATACGCTTGTCGTCTAAAAATACTACAGGTTCATTTCGCGCTTCACCAAAGGCAATGATTTTGGCTAATTCATCTTTTCCAACACCATTTGCATAGATAACCTCACCACGATAAACAACATATTGTCCGTTAAATGTCACATACGTATTAATATCTAGCTCTTCTAGTAAGGATTGAATCATGAAAGGTGCACGTCCAGTTGCAATCGCTATCTCATATCCATTACGCCGCGCTTCCAAAAGTGCCTCTTTCGCAGAAGCCGGTAATATTTTCTCACTATTATAAAGTGTACCATCTACATCAAAAAATAATATTTTCTTCATCTTATAGTCCCCTTCATTATGTATTATTCTGCAAGGTTGTTGACTTTACAGAGGCAATATTTTTTATTATAATGATCCTAAGGAGTGATGTGCCATGTTGAAGAAATTCAAACGTAAATTGTTGAAGCAACTTCGCGGCATACTCGGAAAAAAATCAATTGCCTAACATTTGCCCTTCATTATTTGAAGGGCTTTTCTTTATTTTAGAGTAACTGCGTGATAATATAAAGGAAATGCATTTATTTGGCTATGTGCAACCACTGTCTCATTGCATAATTCAATTACACCTTGTTGTAATTACGTCTGGATTGTAACACTGAGAATATAAGAACTTCAAACACCTAATTTCTTCCTTTACTTACTAGAAATTTGCTGTTTTTTCTTGTAGTACGTGTGTGGTATTAGTCAAAGGTGCAATAAAATTGTACGCAATTAAAGGAGAGCAAACTATGATTTACAAAGTTTATTATCAAGAAAAAGCAAATGAAATTCCAGTTCGCGAAAACACTAAAAGTCTATACCTAGAAGCTGCTTCAGAACGCGAAGTACGTGAAAAGCTAAAAGACCGAAACTATAACATCGAGTTCGTTCAATTGCTTGAAGGTAACTATTTAGCCTACGAACAAGCAAGCCCGAACTTTATCTTGGAGGAAATTTAACAAACATGAAGTTTGTTAAAAATGACCAAGCAGCTGTTTTCGCGCTCGGCGGACTGGGCGAAATCGGCAAAAACACTTACGGCGTTCAATTTCAAGATGAAATCATTTTAATTGATGCCGGCATTAAATTCCCAGAAGACGACTTACTCGGTATTGATTACGTTATTCCGGATTATACGTATTTAGTACGCAACGTTGACAAAATTAAAGGATTATTTATTACACATGGACACGAAGACCATATCGGTGGTATTCCCTACTTATTACGTCAAGTAAATGTTCCTGTCTATGGCGGTAAGCTTGCACTTGGTTTGTTACGCAATAAGTTAGACGAGCATGGCTTACTACGTACAACAAAGCTTATCGAAATTAAAGAAGAAGATGTTATTAAGTTCAGAAAAACATCTGTTAGCTTCTTTAGAACAACACATAGTATTCCAGATGCTTACGGAATCGTTGTAAAAACACCACCTGGTAACATCGTGCATACAGGTGACTTTAAATTTGACTTTACACCTGTAGGAGAGCCAGCCAACTTAACAAAAATGGCTGAAATCGGCCGTGATGGCGTACTATGCTTACTTTCAGATAGTACGAATGCAGAAAAGCCGAACTTCACAATGTCAGAGCGTACAGTTGGTAAAAGTATCGATGAAATTTTCCGCAAGGTAGATAGTCGTATTATTTTCGCAACTTTCGCATCTAACATTCACCGTTTACAGCAAGCAACAGATGCTGCAGTAAAATACGGACGAAAAATTGCTGTCTTCGGACGTTCAATGGATAATGCCATTACAATTGGTCGTGAACTAGGCTATATTAATGCACCAAAGGATACATTTATTGATGCCCAAAGCATTAATCGTCTTCCTGCCAATGAAGTCATGATATTATGTACAGGCTCTCAAGGTGAACCAATGGCTGCTCTTTCTCGTATTGCCAATGGTACACATCGTCAAATCCAAATCCAGCCTGGTGACACAGTTGTCTTCTCTTCTTCACCAGTACCAGGAAATACAGTAAGTGTAAATAAGATCATCAACTTACTTTTCCGTGCAGGGGCAGAAGTTATACATGGTGCACTAAATAATATCCATACTTCTGGTCACGGTTCTCAGGAAGAACAAAAATTAATGTTGCGCTTAATGAAGCCTAAATTCTTTATGCCAATTCACGGTGAATTCCGTATGTTGAAAATGCATACGCATCTAGCAGAAGATTGTGATGTTCCGCTTGAAAATACATTTGTCATGGAGAATGGTGACGTGCTAGCATTAAGTGCCAACGAAGCACATGTAGCAGGTCGTATTCCTTCAGGAGACGTTTATATTGATGGCAATGGTATAGGAGATATCGGTAATATCGTATTACGCGATCGTCGCATTCTTTCTGAAGAAGGTTTAGTGATCGTTGTTGTAAGTGTGGATATGGAAAACCAAAAAATCGTTTCCGGTCCAGACATTATTTCACGAGGCTTTGTTTACATGCGTGAGTCAGGTACGATGATTAATGAAGCACAAAAAATGCTAAACCGTCACCTAAACGAGACCATTCAAGGCAAAACTCCTCAATGGACTGAGCTAAAGAATGAAATTACCGACGTTTTAGGACCATATTTGTTTGAAAAAACAAAACGTCGCCCTATGATTTTACCGATCATTATGGAAGTTTAATTATCATAAAAAAACTACGCAAAATTGCGTAGTTTTTTTATTTTCATTTTTTTGGAACCTCTTTGCTCTTTTTTTCGTATAGAGTATGACGACTCTAAAACCATTTCAACAATAATGAATTAGAGTAACACAAGAATGGCTATTCTATCCTTATTTCAACACTGTCAGAAACCATACCCACACTTCTAGTCACCTAGACAATTACTTAATTGCCGCTAACACTTCGAGTTTTCGTACAATATTCTTTAACCTTAACTAAACTTTATCTATCGTTACAGACACTGTATTACATGTAGATAAGTGTACAATCCTATCCTTATGTCTACATATTAAAGTATTTAGCTATTACATAAGCAACCCAACGATAATCTGGCTGCAAGCGTATGTTTTCAATTAAACCTTTTATAATCGGTTTACTATAGGTTGGATTTTCGACTTGTTCTTTTAATAATTCTAGAGACTCGCGTTCTATAGTGTCTATTAAGCCATCTAGATGTTGTTCGATTAATTCTAGTAAAGATTCCTTTGAAAAATCTTCATTACAAGGTTTTGCTGTTAATTGAACGAGTTCCTCGGTCATAAATGGAATCGTTGTATACTTTGCAAGAATTTCTGTCTTTTCAGCTAGAGATTTAGACAATTGATCTAAATCGAGTGGTATATCCGAAAAAATAAAAAGTTCTGAATAACTTTTCATGAATCCTTTAATGCAATACATAACATCATATTTAGTATCGTCAAGTTTGTCCTTATATAGCTGCTCAAGCATATAAATAATCGACTTAGACATCTCGATATCATAGGCAATTATTTTCTGAAACAATTCTTTTTTTGTTAGAAGTACTTTCTCATTAAAAAACACACGAGCAGATGCAGCATGTTTTTTGAAAGCTTGAAAAATACTTTTGTAAAATTCAACCAAAATGATATCTTTACTAAGTGAACTTCTGACTACTTGGTCAACGTCAGTCACAAATTGTTGTAGATAATTCTCTACCATTGAAATTAGAAGCTCGTCTTTTGTTTTGAAAGATAAATAAAATGCGCCTTTTGAAATTCCACATCGTTCTGTAATTTGCTGTACAGATGTAGCTTCAAAGCCTTGTTCTGAGAATAGCTCCAACGCTTTCTCCATAATAAGTTGCTTTTTTAACATACTTTTAATTCTCTCCTAATGTGTTTCATTGACAAATGACCGATTAGTCATTAGTATAAATAACGAAATCTAGTTAGTCAATAAAGGGTAGGTGTGAAGGTGAAAGGTTTAGTTAATTTCGTATTGAAAAACAAATTGGCAGTGTGGTTATTAACAATTATCATCACTGTCTCTGGTATTTATTCAGGTACAAAAATGAAAATGGAATCCATACCTGACATTTCTATACCATATTTAATTGTAATGGGTGTTTACCCTGGTGCAACACCTGAACAAGTAATGAATGAGCTTTCTATACCATTTGAAAAATCAATTGAAAGCTTAGAAGATGTAAAAGCAGTTTACTCATCATCCTCTTCAAACGTAGCACAAGTTCAAGTGGAATATGACTATGGAATTGATATGGATGAGAAAAAACGCCAATTAGAGTCCGCGTTAGAAGGTATAAAATTACCTGACGGTGCTCAAAAACCGACAGTTATGGCAATTAGCATGAATATGATGCCTGTTGTCGCTTTATCGGTTAGTAGCTCTAAGGAAGATATTGTCGGATTAACGTCAACAGTAGAAAACATTCTACTTCCTAAAATTGAAAAAATTGATGGCGTTGCTTCAGCAACTATCAACGGTCAGCACATTAATGAAGTATCATTTAAATATGATAAAGCAAAAATGGCTGCTCTTGGCTTAACAGAGGATTCAGTCAAGCAAATGATTCAAGCAAGTGATATGTCGCTTTCACTTGGTTTATATCAATTTACTGTAGGTGAACAGGCCGTTTCAGTAGACGGTAAAGTTAAATCTATCGATGAGTTAAAAGACTTATTGATTCCAGTTACACCTTCAGCTACAAATCCTTCTCCATTCGTTCGCTTAGGCGATATTGCAACGATTGAAGTCGAAGGTAAAGTACAATCCGTATCACGTACAAACGGCAAAGATGCGATTGCGATTCAAATCGTTAAAGCTCAAGATGCAAATACGGTAAAAGTCGTAAATGCAGTGAAAGATTTAATGCAAGACGAAGAAAAATCATTAGACGGCTTAAAAGTGGATATCTCACTTGACCAAGGTAAACCGATTGAAGATTCAGTGTTCACAATGATTGAAAAAGCAGTATTCGGTGGTGCCATTGCCGTATTAATTATTTTACTATTTTTACGTGATTTCAAATCAACAATTATTTCGATTATTTCTATCCCAGTTTCAGTATTCATGGCATTACTATTATTAAACTGGATGGATATCACCTTAAACATTATGACTCTCGGCGCGATAACCGTGGCGATTGGTCGTGTAATTGATGACTCCATTGTAGTTGTTGAAAATATTTATCGACGTATCCATTTAAAAGATGAAAAACTAACAGGTCGCGCTCTTATTCGTGAAGCGACAATTGAAATGTTCAAACCAATCCTTTCTTCTACATTAGTAACCGTAGCAGTATTCGCCCCACTAATGTTTGTAGGCGGTATGGTTGGTGAATTATTCATGCCGTTTGCGTTAACAATGTCGTTTGCGCTAGGTGCTTCATTAATAGTGGCGATTACAATTGTTCCAGCTTTATCTCACTTCCTATTCCGTAAAAAAATATACGGTGAGAAAAAAGAAAGTCAACATAAAGAAGTTGGTAAACTAGCTCTTTGGTATAAAGGTGTACTAGCAAAATCATTAAATCACAAAATCATTACATCGATTATAGCGATTGTACTGCTTGTTGGTTCTCTTGCTTTAACACCACTTATTGGCTTCAGTTTCATGGGCTCACAAGAAGATAAGGTTATGTACTTAACGTACACTCCTGGTACAGGCGAGCTAATGAAAGATACAGAAGCAAATGTTGCAAAAGTAGAAAAAGAATTAATGAAACGTAAAGACGTTAATATTTTACAAGTTTCGATCAATGACCCTAAACATGTTGATCCTTCGGCAATGATGATGGGTGGCGGTGCCGGTGGTGCCTTAATGTACCTCATCTTCGATCCAGATATGAAGGACTTCCCTGAAGCACGTAAAGAAGTTGAAGATTATGTAACTAACATTGGTCAATCAGGAGAATGGAAATCTCAAAACTTCTCATCAATGTCATCATCTTCAAATGAAGTAAGTTACACATTATATAGTGAAGATTTAGATAAGCTCCGTAAAGCAGTGAAACAAGTAGAAGGCGCACTAAAAGAAGTTGATGGTTTAGAAGAAATTAAGTCTGATACTGAAGATCCATTTGTTGAGAATACTTTAAAAGTAGAGCAAAAAAATGTTCTACAATACGGTTTAACTACTGCTCAAATTGTAATGGCTTTAAATCAAAATACATCACCAGAAGTTCTAACTAAAGTTCAGTATGATGGTGAAGATATTGATGTTCTTGTACAGCATGAAGAAAAAGCTGCCGCTAAATCTCTTGATGATGTATTAGCTACTAAAATTCAAACAGCTTTAGGCACAACAATGACAATCGGTGAGTTAGTAAAAGTAGAAGAAGGCACTACATTAAACTCATTATCTCGCTCAAAAGGTGAATACTTCGCAAAAGTTTCTGGTACGATTGTAGGTGACGATATTTCAAAAGCTACTTCAGCTGCTGATAAAAAAATCGATAAATTAGATTTACCTAAAGGTGTAACGACTGGCGTTGGAGGCGTTGCTGCAGACATGCAAGAAACGTTCACACAGCTTGGAATTGCTATGTTAGCTGCGATCGCGATTGTTTACTTCATCCTAGTAGTAACATTCGGTGAAGGTTTAGCACCATTCGCTATTCTGTTCTCCCTGCCATTCGCAGTAATTGGAGCATTCGTCGGATTATTCGTCACAGGTCAAACAATTTCTGTTTCTGTTATGATGGGACTATTAATGCTAATCGGTATCGTAGTAACAAACGCCATCGTATTAGTAGACCGCATTATTCATATGGAACGTGACGGACTTGCAATGCGCGAGGCCATTTTAGAGGCTGGTGCAACTCGTTTACGTCCAATCCTAATGACTGCCATAGCAACAATCGGTGCGATGATTCCAATGGCACTTGGAAATGGTGGCAGTGGTCTAATTTCAAAAGACCTAGCAATTACAGTAATCGGTGGTCTACTATCTTCAACTTTATTAACATTAGTAGTTGTACCAATCGTTTATGAAATGCTATCTAAAATGTTAAAGAAAAACCGAAAAGACGTTAAAGATAATTAATAAACACATGTAAAAAGGGCTCTCCATTGAAGGAGGGCACTGAAAAAGTCCATATCTTCTCACATCGCGAGGTATTTAACGAGTAAATCGTTGAATACCTCGCTTTTTTCATTTGGCACTGTGACTCTACTGTTGTTTTCCGAAGCATTC
>NZ_JAQZSD010000006.1:0-108294 GCF_028674935.1 Lysinibacillus sp. CNPSo 3705
ATATACGAGTAATCAAAAAGAGTCGCTTTCTTGCGGCTCTTTTTGTCTAAAATGTTTTTTCGAAACTTTTCATCGAATCACTCGTATACTAATTATACGCATCATGCATTTATACTATTATTTTGGAGGTAATTTAATGGATGACTTTAATGAAAGATCACAAGAAAGGAAAAAGGTTAATCCATTTTTGTCTATTTGGTTACACCCAAAGCAAACAACCCGTTACATGATAGAAGAAAAATCAATTGGTTTTGCTCTTCTTCTTTTGTCAATTGGTTATATTGGTGTTACACTTTCAGACCTTATTGATAAAATATCCGTGATAGACTTTTCTCCTTGGCTTATCTTACTATTTTGTGTTATTGCAGCACCGATTTCAGGAATAATCGGTACAGCTTTTCTTGCACTAATCGCTTGGCTGTTCGGTAAACTTTTTAAAGGAACAGGTACATACTCACACTTATTCAAAGGGTTAAGTTTAACTGCTATTCCATCTATAGTACTTATTCCTTTTTATTTAATTTGGTTATTTACATCACCTGAGTCTTTAATGGATCCTGACTTCGCCGGGCCTTACCCTTGGGTTATTTGGATTGCAATTTTATTATCGATTGTGGTTGCAATTTGGAACCTTATTATTACAGTAGGAATTATTGCAGAGGCACACCAAATAACCAATTGGAGGGCCTTCTTTACACTCTATATTCCAGGCATTCTTCTCATTGTCCTTATTATTCTGATAATTGTTCTCTTTGCAGCTATCGGCATTTTAGCCGGAACGTAAAAAATCTCCCCTCTCTCAATGAGAGTGGGAGATTTTTTCACGTTAAACAGAAAGCACTGTATTTTGTTGGAATAGCTCTGACACACCAGACTCCACAGCTGCTCCACTTACAGCTTGGGAAACAATTTCAACCACCCGCTCATCTAATGATTTAGGTACAATATATTCCTCCGTTAATTGCTCATCACTTACAAGAGCGGCTATCGCTTCCACTGCAGCTATTTTCATAGCCTCATTAATATCTGTTGCTCGAACATCCAATGCCCCACGGAAAATACCAGGGAAAGCAAGCACGTTGTTAATTTGATTTGGATAATCGGAGCGTCCTGTCCCCATAATACGTACACCCCATGCTTTCGCATTTTCATACGTAATTTCAGGATTTGGATTTGCTAGTGCAAACACGACTGGATCATCATTCATTGAAGCAATATGTGCTTCTGTTAATAAATTAGCAACCGATACGCCGATAAAGACATCAGCACCTTTAATGGCATCTTCCAATGTTCCATGTATTTTTTCAGGATTTGTTAAATGGGCCACTGTTTCTTTAATTGGATTCATACCTTCTGCGCGACCTTCATAAATGAGGCCTTTTGTATCGCACATATAAATATTTTTATAACCCATTTGCACAAGAATACGCAAAATAGCAATACCGGCTGCTCCTGCACCATTAATGACAACCTTCATCGTTGCCACATCTTTCTTCACAATACGATTAGCATTAACCATCCCTGCACCTACTACAATCGCCGTTCCATGCTGATCATCATGGAACACAGGAATATCACATTCTTGGCGCAGACGATCTTCAATTTCAAAGCATCTTGGCGCTGAAATATCTTCTAAATTTACAGCACCAAAAGTGGGAGCAAGCGCCTTCACAATGCTGACGATTTCATCCGTATTTTTCGTATCTAAACAAATAGGAAAAGCATCAACATTGGCAAAACGCTTTAATAAAATAGCCTTCCCCTCCATTACTGGTAATGCTGCCTTCGGACCAATATCCCCTAACCCTAACACCGCCGTACCATCTGAAACAACCGCTACCATATTCCCTTTCATTGTATAGTCGTAAACAAGCGATGGATTTCTTTCGATCTCTACACAAGGCGCAGCTACCCCTGGCGAATATGCGAGACTTAAATCATATGAATCTTGCACAGGTACTTTCGAAATCACCTCTAATTTCCCACTATAATACTCATGCATTTCTAAAGCCTTTTTCATAATATCCATTCAATCCCATCCTTTTCTTTTCGAATTATTATATATTCCAGAATCATAATACTTTGTGAAAATAAAGTCAACGAATTTTCTGTTAATTTTAATTTTCCTTCTAAATAACGCCATTTATTATTAGCTCCACTCATTTCACGCCTTGTTATCAAGTTCACAATCAATTATTTTAATATAACATTTACATCAATCAGCTTTGTAAAAAATGTACAAATACCGCCACTAAGCCTGTTCAACTTTTCACATAGTATTTTTCTTGTGTAAATGAGAAATTTTTCACAAACTAATGTAAGCGTATCCATTATTCCAGCTAGTTCCGTCACATTTTCTTCACATTTTTTCACAAAGTTTTTTATGATTCATCCTCAAGTATGAATCACTCGATTTCAAAGCCAAAAAAAGAGCCCTTATTTTAAGGACTCTTGCGTAAACTTATTTATAAAAGCAGTAATAATATGCTTGGAAGACCACTGTTCTTCCGATACTTTGGTAATCGGGTAATCACGAGAAAAGATTGATTTTGTTATTTCTTCTACCGAATAACCTTTATCAAATAATTGCTTTATATTGTGCTCCATTTCTTCTAAATAAGCAATTTTTTCTTGTATTCTCACCCGACCATCCGCTAAAAAGCCTGCATGACAGCAATAAACTTCTTCAAAATCATAGTTTAATATTTTCTTCAATGACGCCAAGGTATGTACGATATTTTCTTCATCAAGGACAACCTTAGTTTTCGTCTGTATATACAGATCACCTGTAAACATAGCACCTGTTTCTCGATTATAAAATGATACATGATCTGTCGTATGTCCTGGTGTTTCGATTACATCCCATGTAGCTGATTTCGTTTGTAATGTATTGCCTAACGGTTGTGCAATAAACGCTGGTCGCTCACCCCATAATGCCTGCCGATAAAAAGGATACTCGCCATCCTGTGCACAAAGGCCCACCGAATCACGATGAACATAGATAGGTACACCCTTATGTTGCTGAATCCATGCTGCATTTCCTGAGTGATCCTCATGAGAATGTGTGAGCGCCAATTGTTCAATCGGTATTTCGTTAAAAAAGGATTGGAACTCCTGTGAAAGTGAATATGAGCCTGTATCAATTAGTAAACCATCCACAAAAAAACTATAAACACTCATTCCTATCCCATGAACTGCCACTTTACCGTGAGCACATTGCACATCACGATTTTGTTGAATCTCAATACTTTTCTCTCGTTTAATCATCCTTTTCCCCCTTTGTAAAAAGAGTGTAGCATAAAATGAATAGCCAGTCATTTTATGAATACATCACAACTCGTATTGTTATTACTCGCTCTGACGGGGCTATCCACGATTTTGACGATTCTATCCACGATTGGGGGGCTATCCACGTTTTTGACATTTCTATCCACGATTTGAGCGGGACTATCCACGTTTTTGACGATTCTATCCACTTTTTGGTGGGACTATCCACGTTTTTGGATTTCTATCCGTCGCTCTTGCCTTTCTATCGTCGCTTCGACTTTTCTTTCCATCGCTCTGACGGGTCTATCCACGTTTTGGTGGGACTATCCATCATTTTGACAATTCTATCCACGTTTTGGGCGGGGCTATCCATCATTTTGACGATTCTATCCACGTTTTGGGGGGCTATCCACGTTTTGGGGGGCTATCCACGACTTTGGATTTCTATCCGTCACCTCGGCTCTTCTTTCCGCCGCTTCAGCTTTTCTTTCCGTCACTCTGATTTCTATCCGTCACCTTGGCTCTTCTTTCCGTCGCTCTTACCTTTCTTTCCGTCGCTTCGGCTTTTCTTTCCGTCGCTCTGATTTCTATCCGTCACCTCGGCTCTTCTTTCCGTCGCTCTTACCTTTCTATCCGTCACCTCGGCTCTTCTTTCCGCCGCTCCTACCTTTCTATCCGTCGCTTCAGCTTTTCTTTCCGTCACTCTGATTTCTATCCGTCACCTCGGCTCTTCTTTCCGCCGCTCCTACCTTTCTATCCGTCGCTTCAGCTTTTCTTTCCGTCGCTCTTGCCTTTCTTTCCGTCGCTTCAGCTTTTCTTTCTCGTCGCTCTGATTTCTAACCGTCACCTCAGCTCTTCTTTCCGCTGCTCTTGCCTTTCGTTCCGTCACCTCGGCTCTTCTTTCCGTCGCTCTTGCCTTTCTTTTCTTTCCGTCGCTCTTGCCTTTCTTTTCTTTCCGTCGCTCCGCCCTTACTCCCCTTTCCACTCCAATAAAAACAAAAAACGCCCACAAAAGTGAGCGTTTCTTCCTCAATCATTTATTCATTAGTTCCTTTTTCTACATCATATTGTGTAATCCAGTCGCTAAAGCTACCTACATACAGTTGAATATTTTCATATCCTTCATCTGCTAGTACTGCATACAATGGCGATGCTGTAACACCGCTGCCGCAATACACAACAACGTGCTCGTCTTGAGAAACCTTGCTGCGTAACTCATCATTCGCTTGTAGACGACCATCTGATTTTAATTGTTCCCAGTCAAAGTTTTTTGCCGTTGGTATATGCCCAGCCACCATATCAAGAGGCTCTACGTCACCACGGTAGCGAGCTGCTGCACGTGCATCAAGCAACGTTGCTTTGACTTCTCCATCGACAATGGCTTTTACTGCTTCACGTGGAGCATACAGTTCATCTCGCCAAACAAATTCAATCGTAGACGGTGGGTATTTTATAATGTCTTTTGTAAAAGATATTTTTTCCTCGAGTGCAGGTGCACCACCATTTACAATCACTACATTTGGAAAGCCCGCATATGTCAGCATCCACCAGGCACGTGGTGCAAATGGTGCAGCGCCTTGATCGTAAACGACAATTTGATCTTCATAATGTAATCCTAATCCCTGAAATAATGCCGATAGCTTTTCTTTATTTGGCATAGGATGGCGGCCATTGTTAGACCCCATATCTGATAGATCCTGCTCTAGATCGATATAAATCGCTCCTGGTGCGTGTCCCTCTTCAAACAGTTTATTCCCCGCCTCTTTGTTTTGTAAATCAAAGCGAGCATCTACGAAACGGACTTCATCTAACTGAATTTCCTCAACTGATTTGAATACTTTTCCCAAACGAATCACCTCATGCGTATTGTAATTGTTCGTAAATAGCTTTCCAAGAAGCTAAACGACTTTCTTCTTGAAGTGCAAGTCTTTCTGTTGCAATTTGTTCAAGTGCCTGATGGTAAATATGCAGACGTAATTGCTCTGCCTCCTCAGCAATATAGGTAATAGCCCATGTCATAAGGGATACTTTCTGTGAATCTAAATAGTTTTGTGCATCTGGTTTTGTTAATATTTCAAGCGCCTCACTTAGCTTCACTTTTTCATTCTTCTCAAAGAATGCCTTTTGATTGCGGAAGTGTGATTTAACACCCGAATATTTTGCGATATCTGTAAATGGTCCTTCAAAATCAAGTAAATCTGGCTCGGAAGATTCAAACGCTAGGAACGAGAAGCTACGGTTTAATTCTTTCAGCTCACGTACTTCATCTTTAAAGCGTAATTGCATCTTCTTATTAATAAACTGTGATAAACGGAAGTTTGTTACTCGCATTTCTTGTGTAAAGTCAAAGCGTAAACTTTGCATGACTTCTTTTAAAGCATGCTCTAATGCTTGCTGAGCTGGCATTGCTGCAAATGTTGAAGGATTGTAGCCTTCCTTAAAGAACTCTGGGTAACGATAATACACACGCTGAAGAACATAATATAACAATTCATCAAGTTCTTGCTTCGTTTCACTTTCTAACATACTTGTATTAAGTGAATTAAACTTCGAAGTTATATGCTGTTCAAGAGTTGTTAATTCCTCTAAACGCTCATCCTTACGCTTTAAGTTCTCTTCAGTCTGCGCAATTAAATCACCTAAACGTTGCTCCGTTTTATCAACTTCCTCTGCAAGTGCCTGAACAGCCAATGCACTTAATTCATCATTTAAGAATGTGTGGAAGGCATCTTCGAAAGGTAGCATACCTGATGTTAAATCAGCACCCTCTACTTTTTCCTTCAATGCTAATAAGCTTGATACACCGTAAAGTCGAGGGAAGCGAATGCCAAAGCGTTGTAGCTCTGAACGTACATAGCCTTTTACATCTTCCTGCTCTTCTTCTGTTGTCGCTAAATCAATCGCGTTAACAATAAAGAACATCTTATCAAGTTCGAAGGCATCCTTCACACGTCCTAGCTGAATTAAAAACTCACGGTCAGCTTTAGCAAAAGCATGATTATAATAAGTAATAAACAAGATTGCATCAGCATTACGAATATATTCAAACGCAACTCCTGTATGACGCGCATTAATAGAATCTGCTCCTGGTGTGTCAACGAGTGTGACACCCATGCGTGTTAACGGACTATCATAATAGAAATCAATATTATCGACAAAGCATGATTTATTTTCCTGCGCAACAAATTTTTCGAACTCTTCACGGTTAACACGTAATACTTTTCCAAGCTCAGACTTAAATGTTGGGAATCCTTCTTTATATGCACGAATAAATGATTTATGCACATTTAAGCGTTCGTCCGATAGCTGTACCGCAAGCCCTTCATCTGCACGAGTAAATGCCTCTTCTAAAGAAGAAACTGATAAACCAACTGCTGCATATGAAGCTTGAATATCCTCTAGCATTTGGTCAGCTGTTTTTAACAGTACATCGGCTGTTTCATGCGGATGCTCTGGTGTCACAGGACGAATTTTATTAATAGCCGCTGTAGTTGGGTTTGGTGATACTGGTAAAACTTTAGCACCCATTAACGCATTAGAGAATGAAGATTTCCCTGCACTAAATGCACCGAAAAGCGCGATTGTGAAATCTTTTTTCTGTAATCGTTCTACTTTATTTTCTAAGTAAGTTGCTACTTCCGCAAAGCCTTGTACATCCTTTACCGAGTTTGCCGTATGAAGTGCACGCTTCACTACACCCTCAATAGGTAGGCTTGTTGCACTTACTGCTTGCTGTGCCTCTTCCTGTTGTAACGCTTCCTCTTTTGGCTTTAACATCGATTCATCAAACAATCGAATATCTGCTAAATCTTGTTTAAAGGCTTGATTCCATTTTGTAAGTTGTTGATTTGCTAGCTGACGTATTTCATTGCTTGCCTGATGCATAATACTCGCACTATATTGTTGATAACCCTCGATTTCAAGCACTGCCTGAATAGCATCAACTTTCGCTTGCATCCCAGCCATTTTTAATTTAGATGGTGCAGCTATTTCAGTAGCCACTGCTTCTAAAATTGTCGCTTGTGCATCCTTCCAATTATCTGTTTCCTGGATGAAGTAGCGTTTTGTTGCCTCTGCTACACGGTTTGCGAAGTTTAGAACGGCATCTCCAGTTAATAGAGCACCAACTTGTACCTGTTGCTCAATAAGGGAGAATGGCAATTCAAAGGCATAGGCATCAATAGCGGTAGCACGTTCTTCATTTAATGCACTAACATCCTTTAAAACCTTTTTCATTAGCCCTTTTAAATGTCCAGTAATTTGTGCATGCACAACATTTTGATAGGCACTATAGGCATCCTCTTTGCGGCGGTTACGCTCTTCCTCAGTTTTTTTCTTAGCAGTAAATAAGCCTCCTACCTTGAAACCCTCTTGCTGACTCTCTAAATATAGACGTAATTTATCGCGTAAATCAGCCGGCATAATGGCAGCATTTGTAAGAAGTTCTTTACGCTGGTCCTCGAACGTTTCATTCCATGCCTCAAACGAGAACAATTCAACTTGACGATTTAGCTTATTGTACTGCTCTAAAATATCTTTATGGTTTGCCCAGTCATCGGCACTTAATACATCTTCATCGATGTCTAAACGATCTTCTCTTTCTTCTGATAAATAAGTGTCATGTTCACTTTGTAATAAACGCAGTGTATTTGATGCTGTCTGTACAAGTTGATCCTGCCAATCATTCATACTATCCATAACAATTTTTTTAACAGCTTTAAAATCGTTATAAGGGTGCTCAGGCTCTCTTAATGAAGTGAAAAATACACCTTTAGGAACTACTCCCCAAGCTGCAAAGGAATTGTGAACAGTTGCTTTAAATTCCTCGAAGCTTAATTCATTTTCATTATGCTTATCAATCATATTTACGATTAAATAAACGTTTGGATTGTACTTCATTAATTGCTTTGTAAATTGAAAATTCAATTCTGATTGCACGTGATTGTAGTCCATTGTATAAAATACGATATCAGCAATATGAAGCGCTGACTCTGTTGACATACGGTGTGCATCATCTGTCGAGTCGACACCTGGCGTATCCATCACTGTGACGCCTAACGGTAATGTCGATGTACTATGACCAATTTCAATTTGAGAAACTAGGTCCCCATTTTTACTAAGCTCTTTCACTGTTTTAAAATCATAACCCGCTTCAAATTTTACAGGTTTTTCATTGTGCATATAGACAATCGCAAAGTCTTCATCTGATTTATGGACTTTGACGATATTGGCACTCGTTGGAATAGGACTTGACGCAAGTAAATCTTCACCTGATAGCGCGTTAATCATACTAGACTTACCAGCAGAGAAATGGCCAGCAAAGCCGATAACATATTCTTTTTGCTGTATTTTACGCGCAAAAAGTGATGTCTTATCCATACGCTCTGTATCACCATTATGCTGATAAATTATGTATTGTAACGAAGCTTGCTTTAATAGCGCCTCCAACTGTTGTTCAAAATCATTCATAAAACCAGTAACCCCTTTATTCATATTAATCAATTTCGCCTTGGCGTAATTGCCGCTGTCGCGCCGATCAACAATGCACAATTTCATTCCTTTAAAAATCCATGACATCCGCAGGAGAAAGCAAGTGCTAACGCAACGGCAACAACACGATGTTGGTCACTCAGTCATTGCTATAGGACGTGACGTTCTTAGACTGAGTTCCTCTATTACAGTAATGTTTAGAAAGTAACAATATCCGCATTCATCTTACCACTTCAGAGGTGGTATTTTTCAGAATGAAGATAGTCATAATTAGTATTCTACCTTATTCGACAAGCAAAGTATAACACTAATTTACTTTGAAAAGCATATATATAAAGGTTTCAGACGCCATATTCATCCATATCGTCCTGTTTAATCAAAAAAATGCATTATTCAGGTTCACTCTCAAAAGGTGTGGTTGATTTCCGTTCCAACTGGGCGCTTTGTTGCTGTCGCTTCGCTTTCGCACAGGTAAAACATTGTTGCTGTCGCTTCGCTTTCGCACAGGTAAAACATTGTTGCTGTCGCTTCGCTTTCGCGCAGGTAATACATTGTTGCTGTCGCTGCACTTTCGCACAGGTAAACCATTGTTGCTGTCGCTGCACTTTCGCACAGGTAAACCATTGTTGCTGTCGCTCGCTTTCGCATAAGTAAATCATTGTTATTGTCGCTCGCTTTCGCACAGGTAATACATTGTTGTTGTCGCTGCACTTTCGCAGGTAAACCATTGTTGTTGTTGCTACCGAGCAAACCTTCTTGGGGGCGTCCGATAAGCCGCTTCGCTCCAGAGTCTCTAACAAAGGTAGGCCATTTATTAAACTACTAGTTTCTATTCCACAATGGTTGCACAACTCAGTAAATAATAATTTTCTCCATATTTTAAGGTAAGGAAAATTAAAAAGAGATATTATGCGATTGCTATACTAAAATTTCTAAATGCAGTGGAAATTATAACTACAAAACGAAATGAGGGACAAACAATTAAATGAGGTGATAAAAAAATGGTGAATTATAGGGGTCACGGTAAAATCGAGCAAGAATGTAAATGTGGGTGTGAAGATCGGTTTATTTGGCCTCGAATAAAAGCTAGTACCATTCCTTCGGTAGAGCCTCCCCCGGTTATTAAACCTATTGGAACTATCATTCCAACAGTAAATAGATATTTCTTTATTGCTACATCAGATATTCATTTAACGAATGGGGCGACTCTACCTGCTAGCCAATTTTGGGATGATGATGGAAACCTAGCAACTGAATTTAAGATTTTTAATCCGAATGGTTACGTTAATCTTTATATTAATGCCGTAATGCAGGAAGGTGGCATTTATACTATAATCCCAACCTCATTAACCTTAAGTCCAGATAAATCGACAATTTATAAAGGAACTCCAATCATCATAGAATCATTAGGATTTACTGCAATGTAAGAAACAAACCTGAAAGGGGGTGAAAATAAGTGGCACTTTCTATTATTAATATTCATGTCAATGTTACAGGTACTTCGACTAGATTTTTCAATGTTTTAGCTACACCTTTAACGATCTCTGATGGTACAACGGTTGCAGCTACTACCTTTTTAAATGATAGCGGTTCTGCTGCGACTACTTTCCCAATCGTAACAAACGGGTACTATAATTTATATATAAATGGGGTGCTTCAGGAGGGTGGTTCCTATTCAGTTTCTGCAACAGAAGTAACATTCCAAACTGTTACAGGCACTTTACCAGCAGGAACACCAATTATTGTTGAGGCTGTTGAATTAGTGACTACACTTTAATCAGCTTGGGGAAATTAGGAAGAGAAAGAAATGGGTTGTTATACGAATCTAAAATAAACTTCATATAATGACAATAATGGATGCTTTAAAAAATTTAAGAGCATCCATTATGTTCATTTTGATAATCCAGTTCACTCCGCAGCAATAGCAATTTTAATTTCCTTTTGCTATACTGACATCACTTATGACATGTACAAGCCTGATTGAATCTATGCATTTGATTGAAATAGAATCACTAATAAGAAAGTCAATCATTTGTTGCACGAATTGTCTCCTCGATACAGAGCCTAATAGACGTTATTAAATCTTGAATATTCCATCCCGGGATTTTTCCATGCTGAATCGCCAAATCAAATGACGCAGGAATATGAATAAATCCAGCGCGGACTCCTTTATGTTGCTTTGCGTAAACTAGCCCTTCATACATAATATTGTTGCATAAATAGGTACCCGCCGTATTTGATATTTCCGCTGGATACCCCTCTTTGCATAATCGATTCACCATATTTCTAATAGGTAAATTCGTTATATACGCGTCTTCACCGCCATCATAAATGCTCTCATCTGTTGGTGTATAACCATTATTATCCGCTTCGCCATCTTTAATATTAATCGCTATGCGCTCAGGTGTTATTTTAAAACGTCCTCCAGCTAAGCCTAATGAAATAATGATTTCTGGCTTTATCTCAGCAATATATTGTTTTAGCTGCTGAGCAGATTGCTGAAAATCTACTGACAAAATGCGTCCTATAATTTCATAGCCATCCATCATTTCTCCATGTAAGTTTTCTACAATTTGCATTGTTGGATTAATTTTATACTCAAGAAATGGTACAAACCCTGTTAACAATATTTTTGTCATGTTATCTTCACCTTAATTTCTATAGGACGTCGCTTGATTGCCCATCCTTTTTTATTATTGTTATTTCTAGTGCGAATTCTGTAACCTAAATAACGATTGTATTCATCAATGACCCACATTGCACCATATAACTAATTTTTTTAATTCTACAAAAAGCGACTTCCATTTACAATATATTTCAGAAAAAACAAACAACTCCCCCTTGTTATGAAAGATCAATAAAAAAAGCATGATCTCAAAATTACTTAGACCATGCTCTACCTATATAATAATTGTCTTAATTGATATCCTCTTACTTCAAATGTGCAGTCGCCTGTTTCATAACGTGTTTTCCCACTCCAATATAGATAACCACTGCCGCTCCAATAAATACGAATGTCATCGCTAACCGCTCCTTTTAATAAATAAATATTTGTATTCGAAAAGACTTAACGTTCATTTATTGATTTTGAAAATCATTCTCATTAATATAATATAAATTTCCCATTAATTCGTCAAGACATACTTTCATCTTACCCATTTAACATGGTAAGATGTAGAAAAGTCGGAAAAAGGATGCGGTAAAAATGAGTAATTCGAAGTACTTTCAAACTATTTTAAACGGGACAATTCACGCTTTAAAATCGATCCTTCCTATGGATATAGAGGTGAAAACACCTAGTATTATTTCTGAACCATTTCAACAACAGGAAATGGGTGTTTTAATCGGTTTAATAGGAGATTTAAAGGGCCGTGTAATCATTGATTCCTCTCCTGAAATTTTTAGTGGTATCGGCAATATAATGTTTGGTATGCCTCTTGAAGGAGAAATGTTGGAATCCTTTACAGGGGAATTCGGAAATATGATTGCTGGAAATTTATGCACTACTGTAGGACAAGAAAGCTTAGAAATTGATATCACACCGCCAACAGTGATGGTTGGCAACACGAAGTTATACGGCTTTGAAAAGGCATTTATACTCCCTGTTACAATTCCAAGTGTTGGTCCGCTGACAGTTCTTTTAACAATTGAAGGAGAATAGAGTACTAGAATATCAAACTATTCCAAATGATATATCCTATGCCAATTCATTAAACATTTATGAACACACTTTGTCATTCTCTATAATTAACAGTGGATACCCCATTAGGCTTAAGTCCAAAATACAATTAGTAAATTTTCTTGAAAATAAAGATATTTTAATAATAATTCCTCTAATTTTAACCAATAAGTGGCTATCTCAATGACTATTGAGTTAGCTATTTTTTATTCCACCCTCAATTCTTCACATTTTTTTCACATATTTCGGCAATATATGTGATTTTTTTCACATCTAAAAGAAATTTATTTATATATCATGGCAATTAGAAAGACACAATAAAAGCGTAGGAGGAGCAAAAATGGCAAATAAAAAAAAGTCAGATGAAAATTTAAAAGGTTCACTCTATGCGGTATTTGGAGTAGGAATCATCATTATCTTGCTTTGGGTGTACTGCTTCGATTTGTTCATCAATCGTTTTTAACTTCTTTCAGCAATTGTTTTTTGTAGCAAAAACGAAGCGTCAGGTACAGAAGTCTTCACCTCTATAAGTGGTGGATGAATGCGGATTTTTCAGCGAGTATTCAAACGCCCGCTGAAAGAAGTTAAAGCCTCCGGCGGATGTCACGGAATCGTTTGTGCAAGCACAAAGCCGATTTCAGAAGCATTGTTTATCTGCGCGAAAGCGTAGCGACAGCGGCAATTATGCCGAGGCATAATGATTATACTAAGAAAGGACAGAGACATATGCACTTACATAAGTATGAAAAATATTGGCTTGTGTTTGGAGTTACTACTTTAGTAGCATTCCTTATCATTCTAGGCATCGGTGCATTCCATCAAGGCTCACATCCGAACAATGGTAAAAAAACACTAGATTATGAGAAAGTAAGAGAATTTGCACCCTTCGATAACCCAGGTGTACATAAAGTAGAAGGTAAAGATTGGGATTACGAAGTAGTTGTTTTAGCATCAGCATTTAACTACAATCCTCCAGAAATTGAAGTGCCACTTGGAGCTAAAGTGAAATTTATTGCAACGAGTGCAGATGTAATGCACGGTTTTGAGGTTGCAGGTACAAATATTAATATGATGCTTGAACCAGGTTACATTTCTGAATATGTAACGACCGTAAATAAAGAAGGAGAGTTTTTAATCGTATGTAATGAATACTGTGGTACAGGACATACGATGATGCACTCTATGCTAAAGGTGGTGAAACCAAATGAGTCTCAACAATAATTTGACAAAAGTGGATCGTCGTGATGCGAAGCTAGCGATGGCACATATTTATGTGGCATTCATCGCATTGTTATTAGGGGGTCTTGCTGGTTTATTACAAGTTTTCGTTCGTTCTGGTCAATTTACATTACCAGCAGGCATTGGTTACTATCAAGTTTTAACCGTACATGGTGTTTTACTCGGTCTTATTTTAACAACATTCTTTATTTTTGGTTTCCAAATTGCTAGTGTTAGCCGTACGTCAGGGACTTTTTCAGACGGTCAACGTCGCCTTGGCTGGATCGGCTTCTGGTTAATGACTATCGGTACAGCAGCAGCTGCAACAATGGTTCTACTTAATGAGGCATCTGTTTTATATACGTTTTATGCTCCATTGAAAGCTCACTGGATATTCTATTTTGGTCTTACATTAGTCGTTGTTGGTTCTTGGGTTGGCGGCGCGGGTCAAATATTACGCTATACACAGTGGCGTAAAGAAAACAAGGGAAGCGGACAACGAAGCCCATTACTATCATTTATGGTTGTTGTCAATAATTTAATGTGGTTTGTAGCAACTCTAGGTGTAGCTGCTTCTGTTCTATTCCAGTTACTACCATGGTCCTTAGGTTTTGTTGAACGTGTCGACATAGCACTATCCCGTACATTATTCTGGTATTTCGGTCATGCGCTTGTTTATTTCTGGTTATTACCAGCATATATGGTTTGGTATGTTATTATTCCGAAGGTTATTGGCGGGAAAATTTTCTCTGACTCTTTAGCAAGACTATCATTTATGCTATTCTTAATTTTCTCTGTACCAGTTGGCATTCATCACCAATTAACAGAGCCTGGTATTACTGGCACATGGAAATTCATACAAGTTGTTTTAACATTTGCCGTAATCGTACCATCCTTAATGACTGCCTTTTCGATGTTTGCCATGTTTGAATTACGTGGTCGTGAATTAGGTGGGAAAGGTCTTTATGGCTGGTTCAAAAAGTTACCATGGAAAGATGCTCGTTTCTTCGTGCCATTTATCGGTATGCTAGCGTTTATTCCTGGTGGCGCTGGCGGTATCATCAATGCTTCTTACCAAATGAACCAATTAATCCATAATACTATTTGGGTTACAGGGCATTTCCATTTAACAATTGCAACAACAGCCGTTTTAACTTATTTCGGTGCGGCATTTTGGTTAATTCCATATTTAACAGGTCGTACATTGACTAAATCTTTAAACAATCTTGGTAATTTTGCTGCTATTTTATGGGCAACTGGTATGACAATTATGTCTTCCGCTATGCATATCGCAGGTCTGTTCGGTGCACCTCGTCGATCTGATTACTCTGAGTATGGCGGTGCTCAACAAGCATATGATTGGATTCCTTATCAAATCGCTCAAGCTGTCGGTGGTACAATACTGTTCATCGCTATCATCATCATACTTTATATTGTGGTGAAATTAGCATGGTTTGCACCAAAAGGTGAAGAGGAATTCCCAGTTGGTGAAGTACATGAAAATGGTGGTACTACTCCAGCTATTCTGGAGAACTTTAAAGTATGGCTTGTTATTTTAGTAGCATTAATTTTATTCGCTTACACTATTCCAATTATCGATATTATTTCTAATTCCCCTCCAGGCTCTAAAGGCTATAAACTTTGGTAACAATGTTTTGCATCTTCTTAAAAAAAGCGATTTCTCTAGCTGGGAAATCGCTTTTTACTTTGTTTTTCGATATTATGAAAAGCGATTCCTCTACTACAGAGAAATCGCTTTGTCCTTTAGAGCTGATACAGCTTTGTATACTTTTCTTGTAAATAGTTTGCTAAGTATTTTGCATTTAGGCCTTCCCCTGTTGCTTCCTTTAGCAATTCGAACGGCTTCTTCAGCGCGCCGTATTGATGGACTTTGTCTGTTAACCACTCTCGAATTGGTAGGAGCTCTCCCTTTTCTAACAGCTCATCAAAGTTTGGAAGATCTTTATCCATTGCGTGCTTCCATTGTGCAGCGTAAATCATTCCTAAAGCATAGGATGGGAAATAGCCAAACATCCCACCTGACCAGTGCATATCTTGTAGTACCCCTTTTGCATCTGTGTCAGGACGAATGCCTAAATATTCTTCGTATTTATCATTCCATACTTGTGGAAGATCTTTCGCTTGAAGATCGCCATTGAATAAATCACGTTCAATTTCATAGCGAATCATAATATGTAGTGGATACGTTAACTCATCTGCTTCAATGCGAATAAACGATGGCTCCACCATGTTAATTGCTCGCAGGAATTCGGCTAATGCTACATCCCCAAATTGCTCAGGTGAATACTTTTGAAGTCGCGCGTAGTTATGCTCCCAGAACTTTTCGTTTCTACCTACAAAATTTTCATAAAATAAAGATTGGGACTCATGTATGCCCATAGATGTACCTGTTGCTAACGGTAAACCATCAAGCTTGACATCGATATTTTGCTCATACATAGCATGTCCACACTCATGGATAGTTCCAAAAATTGCTGAGCGGAAATCATTTTCATCATATTTCGTTGTAATACGATTATCTCCATGATTTAAGCCAATCATAAATGGATGCACACTTTCGTCTAAGCGACCTGCATCAAAGTCATAGCCAAGCTGTGCTAACATTTCTAATGATAATGCACGCTGAGATTCACGAGGGAAATGCTTAAATAAAATACTTGTAGCTGGTTTATTTGGTGAAGCTGCAATCTTTTGCACAAGCGAAACAATTGTTTCACGTAATTCACTAAAAACTTGATCTAAAACATCAGTCGTCATATCCGGTTCATATAAATCTAGTAATGTATTGTACGGAGAACCGTTTTTAATCCCCCAATATTGAATGAATTTCTTCTGCCAGCTTATAATCTCCTCTAGATAAGGTAGGAATAACGCAAAATTATTCGTCGCTTTTGCTTCTTCCCATGCTGTTTCCGCTTTAGATTGTAAAATGACAAATGTCTTATATTCATCAGCCGGAATTTTTTTATTTTGATCATACTCTTTACGTACTTCCTCAACTAAACGCAGCGTAACATAATCAAGATCTGCCTTTTGCCCCTCTAGATCTGTTAGTAATTGCCCTAACTCTTCACTAGTTTGCATGTCAAATAAGGCGGCAGATAATGTTCCAACTACCTCTGAACGCTGAGCTAATCCCTTCTTAGGTGCACCCGTGCGCATATCCCAATAAATCACACTTAATGCTTCTCCGTAGTGCTTCATTTTTTTTACATAGTCAGTAAATTGTTGTACGGTCATGCTAACATCCTCCTTTTCACGCTACTAGTTTATCATATTTTCGAAAATTTTGTATATTATGGACTTTATAGTATTTTTTATAGGAATAGTAACTGTTCACAATTTTATTTCTACAAAACTATTCCATTGCGAATAGCATATACAACCGCTCTCGTTCGATCAACTGCACCAAAAATAGAGAAAGAAATGTTTTAAAATCCATATTTTTCATCCAGTAAGTTGTTTGTATCTCCTATAAATAATAAACCGACGAGCACATACACTACCAAGCGGTATAAACATAAGAGCATTCGTTAAGGATATGACAGCATGCTCTTTTCCCCATTTTACTGCAAGTAGGCGCAACATAAGAATTCCTAGAAATACAATAACTCCAGCGATAGAGCTTTGTGTAGTTACGATTCCTCTTTCATGAACACGGATCTTTTCTAATTTTCCTCTCCAAATTCCGATACCTATGCCAATTGTTAAACAAATAAAGTACAACATATAGCTTCTCGGTGATAATTTATCTGAACTCAAAATAGAAGTACACGTAATCCCAATTAACAAAATTGGTAGTATCCACATTCTAGTTGGTTTAACTTTTTTCTCCCTTAACATAAGAAGAATCATGACTATAAGGACAACCAAGTAGCTACTCATTTCTTCCCTCTCTTTTTAATAAATTTTTAGTAAAAGTAGCATATCATTATGGCTCGGCAGAAGGCTTTAGGTCAATACGAAGTGGGTCACTCAGTTATTGCCACAAGACATAGCATATTTAGACTCAGTTCCTTTATTTAAGCGGATGTTTGAACACCCGCTCCAAAAGTGACTTAAAACCGCATTCTTCTTTCCCCCAATAGAGGTGGTAAACTTCTGCTGTCACTTTGTTTTCGCTATAGAAAATTATTGCATTTTTCCTGATAATAAAAAAACCTCCCCGTTAGGAATGTAAAAGACTTTCGCCACCTTTTCATTTCTTCTCGGAGAGGATTAACTTAATTGTAAGATTGGTTTAAGTAGATGTTATTTTGATAACTCATATACCTACTTTTATGTACAATAGAAAAATTATAATACCGCTGGGATTATATAGTCTTTTATTAATGGCCATCTATCTCGTGGATTCATAATGAATTGTGAACTAATTGCTACAATCATATTCATGTTTGGTATACAACAAATCATATTGCCTCCATCCCCTATTGCTGAAAAGGTAGAAAGTCCATCTTCTTGCCGTAGCCACCATAAATAACCGTAATTGTGATAGTTCATCTCCGTTGATTCTCGAATCCATGTCTCTGAGAGGACCCTATTATTATTCCACACGCCATTGTTTAAATAAAGATAGCCAAATCGTGCCATATCACGTGTAGTTAATGTTAGCCCCCATCCGCCTGTCGAATGACCGTTTGGATCATGGACCCACCCCTTAACGTTTTTTCCGAATAAATCATCAAACCCATATGCGTTCATTTGATAGTCAGGAATTTCTTTCATGCCAAGCGGTGTAAACAAATGTTCATTAGCGAATGCTCGTGCACTTTTGCCTGTACTTTCAGTAAGAATAGCTGACAATAAATGTGCTCCAGCTGTGGAGTATTTAAACGCGCCTAAATCCCCATTTTCACCTATTATATCAAGTGTATATTTTATCCAATCCTGCTGTTGACAAAGAATATCTAGCGGTTCATGCCAATCTTCATAAGGATATGGTACTGTCATCGTGAGAAGATGTCGTATAGTAATCTGTTGTTTCTGCTTATTAGCATCAGTAATATATTTAGGGAAAAAATCTACCACCTTTTCTTCAACGCTTTTGATATATCCTTTATCGATAGCGATGCCTATAAGTGCAGATAGTACACTTTTCGTTACAGATGCTACATGTTGACAATCATCAGGACTTTTCCCATTAAAATATTTTTCATATGCTAAATTACCATTTTTAATGATAACAATACCATTTATATTGTTATATTCACTTTTTATCGTGTGCTCTAGCTCGGAAAGCTTTTCATTGTTCATATATATGCTTTCAGGCTTTACCGTGTGCCAATTTATTGTTGTTTGCATAAGAACCTCCTAATGGTCGTTTTGTCATTTTTTCTTTACAGGAAAATATACCTCAGTCATATAATCCTCAGGAGAGTTTGCTTGATCTGGATCTGTTATATATATTTCATATGGTGGCAATATCAATTCATAACCCTCGTCTTCAATCCACTTCATCAAATTAGCATAGACAGATGTTAATTCAGGATATGCTCCTTTTAAAACGGATTTCGCACAGAGACTACCAGGTAAATCTCTCGTCCCTTTAACAGACTCAGCTATTGGAATAGCGAACTCAGTATCATTACCAGTAGGGTTAAATTCAGGGCTGTGGTAAATCGTCATCGGCTTACCGAGTAAAGTGAGCTGCTCCGTCGCAATCTTTTCATATAGCTTGTTAAAATAGTTACCGTATCCTGATGAATAGTCATCACTGCTCATTATTTGACGCTTAAAAAGAATATTTATTGGCTTTGTTTCAACTAGCTGTACTTCGATATCGTCAAGGTACGACATGATTGGCATCCCCTTTTCTAAGTTTGCAATATCATGACTTAGTTGTTTTACAAGATATTCAAAAGCCTTTAGTTTTTCTTGCATCTCATTTCTTTTATGCTTAAGCGCAGAAAAAAGCATTTCTTCGGATTGATCTTCTTCTAATTCCAACATTGCTTTAATTTCTTCAAGAGAAAAATGATAGGATTTTAAACGGTTGATATAAAGCATCCTTTTTAGTTGATCGATGGAATAATACCTATAACCGCTTTCAGCATTAATCTCATCTGGGTTAATTAATCCAATTTCATCGTAATATCGAAGTGTTTTTGTCGAGACACCACATATTTTTGAGAATTCTCCTATTGATAGCACAAAACCACCTCACTTATTAATTTGTTACTTGCTACCATTCCTTTATACACCTTCCCCTTAGGGCAAAGTCAATCAAGACCTTTGCTTTATTCTAAAATCTTTTATTGACCGTTTAGTACAAAAAAAGATATTCTAGTAATGTAAATGAGAGGAGGATCAATTTGAATAAACGAGGCAGACCCCGAGAGTTTGATTATTCCTCAATTGTAGATGTCGCGATGAAAACTTTTTGGATAAGAGGGTATGAGGGGTGTTCTACACAGGATTTATGTAATGATACTGGACTTGGGAAAGGAAGCTTATACAATACTTTTGGTAGCAAACATGAACTATATCAACAAGTATTAGAACGCTATCATGAGTTTGGAATTAAAGAACAGCAAAAATTGTTAAATGCTCCAATTGCATTAAAAGAACGGTTAAGTAATTTTTTCGAATGGGCATTAAAGGAAGATTTTGAGAATATTGATCAAAAAGGTTGTTTGTTAATCAATGCCAGTGTGGAAAGAGCTAAGAATGACGAAATGGTTCAAGAAATTTTCTCAAGGCATGTTGAGCTCCTTAGACAAGCTATTGAAAAAGTAATGGAGGAAGGATTGCAAACTGGCGAAATTTCAAAAAATCAAACAGCCGAGGAATTAGCTAGTCTATTTTTAAGCAGTTATTACGGGTTTCGTGTTCTTAATGTTTCGATGCAAAATCGGATGTTGTCTGAGCAGATAATGAACGGAACATTAGAATCTATTTTTGGCGCTTAGTGCGCTCTTTTTTAGCACAATTTTTGTACCGAACGTTACAATAATAAAATTAGGAGTGTTTTTATGCCATCAATTATTTATTTACTAGCTTTAGCAATTTTTTGTATGACTACTTCAGAATTTATGGTTGCAGGTATGATGAACGAACTTGCCCTTGCATTTCAGGTTCCTATATCTTCAATCGGGTATTTAATTACAGCTTATGCAGGAGCAATGGTAGTAGGAGGACCTATTTTAACTGCAGCCCTTCTACGAATACGCAGTAAACAAGCCTTATTATTTTTAATGTTTGTATTTTTAATCGGCCAATCGCTCGGAGCTATTGCTTGGAACTATGATAGTATGATGGTTTCACGAATTATTACTGGTATTGCTTCATCTTCAGCTTTTGGTGTTGCCATTTCCTTTTCCGCAACATTGGTTCCCCCTAATACAAGGGGAAAAGCTGCCTCTATAGTACTTGCAGGTTTAATGATTGCAACAGTCATAGGCTTACCTATAACAACGATTATCTCGCAAAACTTTGGCTGGCGTATTAGTTTTGGGTTTGTTTCTATTCTCGTACTAGTTTCCGGGATTATGATTCAGTCGTTACTACCATCAGTGCCAAACAAAGAACGATTAAAATGGAAAGATGAGCTTATGCACTTTAAGAACATTCATCTTTGGGCAGCGTACATAACAAGTATGTTTATTATAGGTGGTACGTTTGCAGCGTTCAGTTATTTTACGCCTATCTTCACAAATATCACAGGCTTTTCAAACGCAAGCATTCCCTATTTACTTGCTCTCTATGGTAGTGCAACAGTAGTCGGGAATATAGTGATTGGCAAGTTTGCTGATAAATATACAACGGAAACACTTTTGAGTGGATTGATTATTTTAATCGTAGCCATGTCTTCATTTGCTTTAGGAGCTGAAAATAAATACATTGCCGTTATTATGACTATTTTTATTGGCTTGACTGGTGTTGCAATGAACCCAGCTATGGTAGCGAGAGTGATGAAAACAGCTACTAATAGCACGATGATCAATACCATTCATAGTTCTTTTATTACGCTTGGTGTTGTTATCGGTTCATCACTAGGCGGTCTAGGTATTAGTAAGGGATATGGCTATACATCCCCACTATGGATTGGGGTTTGTTTAGCTACCTTTGGATTACTATCACTATTCCCTTATTTACATAAAAGAAAGGAACATTAATGTTTCTGCATTGTGAAGCCAAGCAACTTGTCTGTACCCGATAAAATAGGAACTATCGCATTTGGAATAAGCAATCAAAAGAAGCTCTCCTCATCATTTTCATGATTAAGGAAAGCTTCTTACTTTTATATAAATTAGGGGAAATTTTACTAGCTTTTAAGTGCAATGTTCGGTTTCCAATCAAACATTTTTAAGCGCTAAATTTTATAACAATAAATATATAGTTGGGGATCCTACATATTAAATGTTTTGACAAATTGTTAATACTTGTTTCACTGCTTCTGCCGATTGATGGAGCGCCGCTTTTTCTTCATTCGTCAGGTGTAATTCAATAACTGACTCAATGCCATTGCCTCCTAATATTGTCGGCACTCCTAAAAATAATTCGTGGTAACCATACTCTCCTTCTAAAAGAGCGATAGAAGGAATTATTTTACGTTGATCTTTCATAATAATTTCGACCATCTGTGCACAGGCAGCAGCTGGCGCATAATAAGCACTACCATTGCCTAACAAACTAACAATTTCTCCGCCACCTTTACGAGTACGTTCTACGATTAGTTGCAGTCTGTCTTGTGGAATCAATTTTTCTAATGGGATCCCTCCAGCATAGGAATATCGAATTAAAGGAACCATTTCGTCACCATGTCCACCTAAGACGAATCCTGATACATCCTCCGGTGCAATTTGCAATTCTTGTGCCACAAATGTATTAAAACGTGCTGTATCTAACACACCTGATTGACCAATGATACGATTTTTTGGAAAGCCTGTTTCCTTATAGCAAACATAGGTCATGGCATCGACTGGATTGCTTAATATAAGGACTATGCTGTTCGGGGCATACTGTTTTATTTGTCTAGATACTTGTTGAATAATTTTTGCATTCGTCGTCACTAAATCATCTCGGCTCATGCCTGGTTTACGAGGAATACCAGCTGTAATAATGACAATATTTGCTCCAGCAATATCCTCATAATTGCTCGTTCCTTTAATAGAAACATTAAATTTTTCTATTGGTCCTGTTTGTAATAAATCTAGCGCCTTTCCTTTTGTCGGATTCTCCGCTTCTGGAATATCTAACAGGACAACATCTCCTAGCTCTTTTTGTGCCAAAAATAAGCTTAAAGTTGCACCAGTATGACCAGCACCAATTACAGCAATTTTACTTTTTCGAAATGTCATTTTTCATCACCTCGATTGTCAGTGGCTGCTGCTTCCGTCGTTTTTTTAGCTCGTGTGGCTGCTATTGGCTTTTTCTTCGGTACTTCCGGTCCTTTAATCATCTGAAAAACCTCTTCATCTGGTCTTGGAATTACGTGAGCACCTAATAGTTCTCCAACACGCTTAGCCGCCTCTTTCCCAGCATCTACAGCTGCTTGAACGGATCCAACATCACCTTTAACTACAACATTAACGATGCCACCATCAACAAATTCTTGTTTGACAATGGTCACATCTGCCGCCTTTATCATCGCGTCTGCTGCCTCATAAGAACCAACTAATCCTTTCGTCTCAATCATTCCTATTGCGCTACCCATTTTCCTCACCTCGCATCACTTCCGTAGAATCAATAATACCTATAACGACAGCATCGATAGGCAATGGATTTTCTTTCATAATATATCGGGATGATCCACCACTTGTAATGAGCACATCATCTCCAATTCCTGCCCCGATACGGTCAGCTGCTACAATCTCTGTTCGAATCGGCTGTTGATTAGAATCGATTGGTTGAATAATTAATAATTTTAAGCCATTCAACCCTTCTTCTTTACGTGTTGCCCATACACTACCGATAACTCTTCCCATCTGCATGAACTTCACCTCTTTATGGACTATAATTAGTCAGCGCGAATTGTTAACGTCTTATTGAGCTCTCGTATTTTGTCATAAGCCAATGCCGTCACAATGGTTTTCTTCGGAACAACAATTTCCTGTGCTTCTATTTCAAGCACTTCTACTTGCGAAAGCAGTTTCTTATCAAATAGATAGCTTAACGGTTTTTCAGCTTGACTGGCGATTGGCGGAAGTTCTTTGACGTTTATTTTTTCCTTAGTTTGAGCATGGACAATTTCTGCGAATGCACCCTGTTGAATTAAACCTGCATTTGCCTCATCAGTATCGATATGCATCTCCAATCGATAACGCTCTGAAACACGAATCATTACATTTGATAAAATAATCGGTCTTATACCTTCTACTTTAATTTGTACCGATTGTCCGTCCACTACTTGGAACCGAGCACTGTCAGTCGGTGACATATGAATATGTGCTTGTGCTATAATGAGTCCCTCATTTAGCACGACACTGCCCTTTGGACCAATAAGTGTAACGGGGCTAGAGCCTTTAATATCTCCGGATACCCTTAAAGGTGGCTTAACCCCTAATTTCATCGCGTCTGTCCAACTAATTTCTACTTGAGATAATGAACGAGCTGGACCTAAAATGCGTACTCGTTCAATGGATCCCTTCGGACCAGCAATAACAACCGTTTCCTCAGCAGCAAACTGTCCTGGTTGTGAAAGCTCAAACTTAGGTGTTAATTGATAGTTTTCACCAAAAAGCTGCTCCACTTCCGTTTGAGCAAGATGTACATGTCGCGCTGATACACCGACAGGAATTTTTCCGTCATGATGAGAGGAAGGCTGATTTTTCAAAACTTGCTGTAACACTTCTTCAACAATTTTTTGGATTAAATTTTCCTGCATCTAACCTCCTCCTTATGTCAATGATCTGATAATTTTTCCTTCGGCTTGCTGTTCAATAAAGCCAGCATTTGCTTCATCTGTATCGATATGCATCTCTAAACTAAACTCGTTTGATACACGAACTACAACCCCACGAAATGTCACAGGTCGCTCACTATCAACTTCAACAGATACTAATTCATTATTTTGTACGTCCAATGCTAATGCATCTTTTTCTGTCATATGAATATGTGCCTGTGCAATAATGACTCCCTGCTTGATGATAATTTCTTGTTCTTGATTAATTAATTTGATGCCAGCTGAACTTTCGATATCACCCGATTGTCTCAAAGGAGGGGTTAATCCTAATTTCATTGCATCTGTTCGACTAATTTCCACCTGTGTCGCCGCTCTTACTGGACCTAATACACGAACATTGTGAAGAACACCTTTTGGTCCCTCAATAGAGACACGCTCTTTGGCTGCAAACTGCCCCGGCTGCGAAAGATCAAAATCCTTCGTTAGCGTCGCATTTGGACCAAAAAGTGCCTGCAAATCCTTTTCACTGACATGTATATGACGAGCTGAAATGGCCACAGGAAATGTTTTTGTTGCTGTATTCAAGTTAGCCACCTCTATATCTATTTCGCTATATTGTTATTGAAAATGAAGCAGGATGAAGCGCAACGCAATGTGTAACATCCTGCCCTTTCTTTTATGATGTTCTTTCCGTTGCTTTGACTTCCTTCCGTCACTCTGGGGATTCTTTCCGTCGCACCGAGGATTCTTTCCGTCGCTTTGACTTCTTTCCGTCACTCCGAGGATTCTTTCCGTCGCTTCGATCTTTCTATCCGTCGCTTTGACTTCCTTCCGTCACTCTGAGGATTCTTTCCGTCGCTTCGGTCTTTCTTTCCGTCGCTTCAGCTCTTCTTTCCGTCGCTTTGACTTCCTTCCGTCACTCCGAGGATTCTTTCCGTCACTCCGAGGATTCCTTCCGTCGCTTCAGCTCTTCTTTCCGTCGCTTCGGTCTTTCTTTCCGTCGCTTCGGCTCTTCCTTCCGTCGCTTTGACTTCTTTCCGTCACTCCGAGGATTCCTTCCGTCGCTTCGGCTCTGCTTTCCGTCGCTTCGGCTCTTCCTTCCGTCGCTTTGACTTCTTTCCGTCACTCCGAGGATTCCTTCCGTCGCTCCAGCTCTGCTTTCCGTCGCTTTGACTTCTTTCCGTCACTCCGTGGATTCTTTCCGTCGCTCCGTGGATTCTTTCCGTCGCTTCGGTCTTTCTATCCGTCGCTTCAGCTCTTCTTTCCGTCGCTTCGACTTCCTTCCGTCACTTCGACCCTTCTATCCGTCGCCCTTGTCCGGAACGACATAAAATTAAGCCTCTGCTTTTGGTAAAATTAATTCTAATTCATGGTGTGGGCGTGGGATTACATGAACTGATAGAAGTTCTCCAACACGTTGGGCCGCTGCTGCACCTGCATCAGTAGCTGCTTTTACTGCGCCTACATCACCACGAACTAATACAGTGACAATACCGCCACCAACATGTACTTTTCCTACTAAATTAACACTAGCAGCCTTCACCATTGCATCTGCTGCTTCAATTGCTCCTACTAAACCTTTTGTTTCTACCATTCCTAATGCTGTACTCATTTGTCATTCCTCCAAATTATTTATTTTGTAATGTTATTTGTTTTAATACTTGATCAACAATTTGTTGAACTACTGCTGTATCCAAAGATGGATCTTGTGCCTTGATATTGTCTACTACTGGTTTTGCTAAAAATTCTGGTTTTGGCACTTCTACATCTTTAATGCCATAAGCCATGCGTTTAATATTCAATAAATGTCTCGCTGTAATGTTATCGGACGTAATATTGCCACCAAAAGTACCACACCCTAATGTAAAGGATGGGGCCAATCCAGTAGTTCCACCAACTGCGCCGATGGATGATAATGTATTAACAACAATTCTAGACACCGGTAATTCCACTGAAAACTGCTCAGCTAAAGCTGTATTTTCTGTATGAATCGAGCATGTATGCCCGCGTCCACCTATGTTGAGTAAATCAATCATTACTTGTTTTGCCTCTGTACTGTCCTCGACAGTGTATAACGCAAATATCGGTGATAGTTTTTCCAGTGAAAATGGAATGTTCTTGCCAATCATCGTTTCCATACCAACTAGGACTTTTGTATCTTCCGGCACGGTAATACCGATAGAATCTGCTAAGCAAGCTGCTGACTTCCCTACAATTTGAGGATTTACCTTCCCAGGGACTGGAGAAATCAGCTTCTCCATCTTCACCTTCTCTTCATCACTCAAAATATAAGCATTATTTTTCTTAAGCTCCGTTAACACTTGCTCTGCGATGACTTTATCTACGATAATTGATTGTTCTGTAGCACAAATTGTGCCGTTATCAAAAGACTTACTTTGCACAAGCTGGCGAACGGATTTGGATATATTCGCCGATTTTTCAATGTAAGCTGGAACATTTCCTGGTCCTACACCGTAAGCAGGTTTGCCCGAACTATAGGCTGCTTTTACTAGAGCACCGCCACCAGTCGCTAAAATTAAGTGAATATCTGGGTGCTTCATTAATTGCTGCGTAGCTTCCATAGAAGACATTGTTAAACAATGTAGCAATCCAGCAGGTGCTCCAGCTTGTTCTGCAGCTACTCTACAAATCTCTAAAGCTTCCTTTGTACAATCGACCGCATATGGGTGTGGGCTCAGTACGAGACCATTTCTAGTTTTCAATGAGATAAGTGTTTTGAAGATTGCTGTTGATGTTGGATTTGTCGTTGGTACGATGCCAGCGATGACTCCAAACGGACTAGCAATCTCTGTCACTTTCTTCATTCGATCGAAACCAACGACACCAACAGTCTTTAAATCTTTAATATCTTCATAAACATCTCTAGAGGCTACCTCATTTTTCATTTTTTTATGATTAGGTATGCCCATCCCTGTTTCCTGAACGGCCATATTTGCCAAACGTTCTGCCTCTTTAAATGCAGCATCTGCAACAGCCTTTACGATATGATCTACTTGCTGCTGTGAATACTGCATGTAAGCAGCCTGGGCAATATTGGCATGTCTCACCGCGTCTCTCATTTCTTGAATTGCTAATAAATCTTTATCTAGTGTGGCCACTAAAGCCCCTCCTTTCTAAACAACTGGGTTTCTCGCTAAATTTTCAATAGCTTCTCTAAAAGCATTTGCAGCAGCTTGGCAGGAAGATTGGCTCCCACTTAATAAACCGCCACCGAAATTGGTTTCAGATGGTGGACCAAAGAAAACCTTTAGTTCTACATCTGCCGCCTTTAATGCTGCATCTAAACCGACTACAGCCTCAAGGGGCGGTGCTATTAAATAAGCAAGGGCTGTTCCAACCTTAACGTTGGCTAGCTCAGCCAGATACGTACCACAGCTCGCTACAGTATGTGCAAAAAGAGCGTGGCTTTCATTTTGAAGAATGGCTTCAAAATACGTATCAAACTGAATTTTCTGCTGAATCGCATCTAAACCACTGCGTATTTCATCCGGCGAGCTACCAGCAATGATGCCAATGACCTCACCAGATAATGGCCCAGATGCATGTGCCGCTCCAGCATAAAAGCTTTTCGCATAAACAACATCAACATCTGCTTTTTTCGTAGCCTCGTCCAACGCTACATATCCAACATCATCTATTGTTAGCGTTACGAGGCCAATGCTATTGTGATATGGCTTTAAAGCTAATTGCTCTGCTAATTCATTATTCACTCTTGGAATGATTTGCATGGCCAAAATTTCTGCCATAAGTTTTTGAGGATTCATTGTTTGCCCCCTAACCTTCTTTTGCCACAAGACCTACTCCACTTGCCTTGTAATGCAATATTTTTTGAACGACCGTTCCTAAATAAGCACCTGCCTCTAATGGCGGGATACCACCTTTATGAATGTTCGAAACGACCATTCGATCAGCTTCTACTGTGCCAATTCTAGGTTGATAGCATATATAGGCACTCATAGACTCAGCAGATACAAGTCCAGGGCGCTCACCGATTAAATAAACGATCACTTCTGCTTGTAAAAGCTCCCCAATTTCATCCATAAGAGCAACACGCCCTTTATCAATATAGAACGTAGTTCCTATTTCAATATTTAAATTGCGGAGACTTTGCTGTAATGCTAAGTAAACGTCTTGCACATTTTCTTCAATCGCACTTGCACTTAATCCGTTAGAAATAATGATTTGTACTTTTGGATTTTTTGTACATTTAGCTTGAATAAGTGTCTTTGCTTCTTCTGATAAACGACGACCTAAATCCGGTCTAGTAATGTATTCTTCTTTATCTGATACTCTTGTTGTTACTTGAAAGACTTCAAGCTTTTGTAGTAGCTCTTCTGTCACTTCTCCATATACCGCATCTACTGCCGCTGCATGATCAAGTCGGAACTGTAGCCAAGTTTTTGTTTTAGGCCTTGTCCCAGCTCTGCCAACACCAATCCTTGCTGGTGTATGCTTTTTTGCAGCTTGAACACTTTCAGACACTTTATCCTCTTCAAATTTAAATTCTGTGATAGGTACTGACGTATAAGTCGATTCATCATTACTTGCGCTGTAATACGATTGTTCATCATTACTTGATTCAGTATGATAAAGCTTAATTAATGGTTCAATTGATTGTTCTATTATGCTTGGGCTTGCTACTTCATCAGTACCATTAGCATTAGCTACCGTATTGTGAAACTTAATAAGTGTTTCCTTTTGGTTTTCTGTTGGCGCAGCTGTGTCATGAGAAGACTTTTCTGACGCATTATTGCCCATCTTTTCCATAACGAGCTGTGTAATCATCGATACTAATTGTTCATTCAATGGATTCACCTACCTTTCAAATATAGATAAATCGCCGGCTCTTGCAGATAGACGACCATTTTCATAGATGCCCATTTTTTCTAACCACGCTAGATATTCAGGAGCTGGTTTTTTACCAAACGTTTGAAGTAATGTTGCGACATCATGGAAGCTCATGGACTGATAGTTCAGCATGACATCGTCGCCCATAGCGGCAGCGATAATAAAGTTGACACCAGCTGCTGTTAGCAAAACACTTAAATCTTCAATATCATTTTGGTCTGCCTTAATATGGTTTGTGTAACAAATATCTACGCCCATTGGGAGACCGTGCATTTTACCCATGAAATGATCTTCAAGGCCAGCACGTATTACCTGTTTGTTGTTGTATAAATACTCAGGTCCAATAAAGCCAACAACCGTGTTCACAATATACGGATTAAAATGTCTAGCAAAGCCGTAATTGCGCGATTCAAGTGTTACTTGGTCAATACCCATATGGGCCTCAGCAGATAACTCCGAACCTTGTCCTGTTTCAAAATAGAATAAGTTCGGGCCTGTTCCTGTTCCGTGCTTTTTCACAAGCTCTTCTGCTTCTCTTATTAGGTCAGCAGAAATGCCGAACGAGCGATTGGCAATTTCCGTTCCAGCAATACTTTGGAAAATCATATCGGCTGGCGCCCCTTGTTTAATGGCTTTCATCTGTGTTGTAATATGTGCTAACACACAGTTTTGTGTAGGAATTGACCAATCATTGATAAACTCCTTTGTGGCATGCAATACTTTTTTTACACTTTCAACTGAGTCATCAACTGGGTTAATACCTATGACTGCATCGCCAATGCCATAGGACAATCCTTCTTTTAAGGAGGCAATAATACCGTCGATATTGTCTGTTGGATGATTTGGCTGCAATCTCGAGGAAAGTGTGCCCTTTTGCCCAATCGTAATATTGCAAGTCGACAGTATTTCTACTTTATTGGCAGCATGGACAAGATCTAAGTTGGACATTAGCTTTGTTACGGCCGCAATAATTTCTGAATTCATGCCCTTGCTTAAGCGTTTTAATTCCCGATCGCCTGTTTCATTGGATAAAATATATTCTCTTAGTTGTTCGATACGCCAGTTTTTAATTTCTTCATAAATTTGCTCATTAATATCACCTTCAATAATGCGTGATACTTCATCATTTTCAGAAGGAACTAATGGATTTTCTCTTATATCCTTCACTAGTAGCTCACTTAAAACGGCCTTGGCCGCAATTCGTTGCTGTACAGATTCAGCCGCAATCCCCGCTAGCTGATCTCCTGATTTTTCTTCATTGGCCTTAGCCATTACATCCTTTAATGACTTAAAATTATATTTTTCTCCACCAAATATCACCGATAGATTCACATTCATCCTCCTTACTTTGAGTGGAAAGCAAGTGTTTTTACAACGATTGGGACAACACCTGACGGTAGCACTTGCCCAATGTCAATATAATCACCTGTTTCTACTTTGATTTGATCGATGCAAATGATAGGAACTGTTTGATTGATCGCTTGTATCGTTTGCCCAATAACTTTTGCATAATCTGATTGAATGACTATGATAATTGGTATTTCCTTGGAGCTTCTCGTCGCTAAATGCTTCAAAATAGCCTCACATAATACACGAACATCCTGAAAGCTTAAATATGGTAACTGACTAAAATAGAGTGCAAACGGCGAGCGATTCTCCTTGGTAGAAAATAGAGCATCGGCTCGTTCAATGGCTTTTTTCACCGCATCGTCGAATTCTTTGCTGTGCGTATCTATATGGCAATTGAAAACAGGTACATTTTTTAAAGGTAATACTTCCGCATCTACTTGAATCGTTGCACCACTGATCTCAGTTGTTTGCGTCCCCGCACCCGTCAC
The DNA here is from genome assembly GCF_028674935.1 of Lysinibacillus sp. CNPSo 3705. NCBI lineage: Bacteria > Bacillati > Bacillota > Bacilli > Caryophanales > Bacillaceae > Lysinibacillus > Lysinibacillus sp. CNPSo 3705. Next base: position 31,226 of record NZ_JAQZSD010000006.1, read on the forward strand.
TGTTGCCCTTGCTGTTTCCTCAGGTTTTAGCCACAAAAAGGATTGTAGCTGTTCATGCTCTAAAAGCTTTTTTGCCAACCTTTCACCGATATCATCATACTGACGATTTGTACATTCATTTTCATAAATACAGGCGGCTACCCCACCGGAAAAAACGAGTGCATCAATCGGATTATCCCAAGTTGGCAAATGTCCTAGCAATAAAGGATGCCGTTCGTCTGTTAATTGTCCGCTTAGCGTCATCGCTACGATATCCGCCATTTCTTGGATTAATTGTGTAACACGTACATCCTCTGCTGAATCACCAACCTTTAATGGCTTCGGCCATCTCTCCATTAGTTTCATAATGGGTGGAGAAATCGATTGGACAAGGCCATTCTGAAATTCTATAAGTCTTCCACCGACATGCAATGTACACGTACCCATTACTTCGCCAAACTGCATTACCGCAATATTTGCAGTACCACCGCCGATATCGATGTTAGCGATAACTTTGGCAGTATTTTTTGATTGCTGTAATGTACCTGCTCCTTTTGCTGCAATGATGCCTTCTAAATCGGGTCCAGCAGTAGCAACTAAAAAGTGCCCGGCTGTATCTGCTATCGCATGAACAACCTCGCTGGCATTTTCCTTCGTGGCAGATTCGCCTGTAATAATAATGGCACCTGTTGAAATATTTGCTGGTGCAATTTGGGCCAATTGATATTGCTGAAAAATAAATTGCTCGATTTTTTCCATATCGATAATTTCTTTATTGATAAACGGTGTTTTAATAATAGGACTTTGATGGAGAACTGTTTTTTCAATAATTTCTATTCGGGGCACATGCGTTAAACCTGCAACGTTTTTCAATAGAAAACTACTGACCACCATCTTTGTTGTACTTGTACCAATATCAATGCCTGCACTATAAATTTTTTCTGTCTTCAACTTACTCTCCCCTCTCGCCACTTAAGGGACAATACATGAGATAAGGACTGTCACGATCCTTTACAAACTGACGAATTTCTTCGTCAGAATGGAGCTGAATAAGTGGCGCAATAAACTCAATACCAAGCTTTTGCCACGAAGAGGTTTTCACAATCGGACCATGCGTCATGACATTTTGTAATAACGCTTTTGCTCTTTCTACATCTGCATGTGGTGCATCAATTTTTGTGATAACACCAATTTGGTATTTAGGAATTCCTAAGCTAAATTGCGGAGGAAAAACACTCTTTGATGAGGTGGCATCCTGCAAATAAATCACATGTGTCACTTCAAGCGATGTTGCCATAATGTTTCTGTAATACATCGGATTTTCTATATATTCTCCGGGTGTATCGACTATCCAGTCATCATAAACAAGCGCCTGTGTTTTATTGGCTTGTCTATCTTTCCCCAATAACGCATTCATCAGCGTCGACTTACCTGCTTGCACACCACCTATAATCATTACTCGATTTTTCATATGGCACATCCTATGACTTCGTTATTTTTGATGGCGTATACCCTAGCATCTCTGATAGAAAACGATTAATCTCTAACATCGCCATTTCAACCTCGGATACACTTCCAACAATAACGAGACTGCCAGTAAATCGATCTAGAAATCCTAGTTTTACATTGGCTGCCTTTGTCGCTAAATCTCCTGCGATAATAACCGTCTCACTCGGTGTACATGTCATGATGCCCAGTGCACCTGCTTCTTGAATGCCCAGCTTTTGAAACATATCAGGATCAGGATTTGCTATTAGATGACTCAATGTTAGTTGCTTACCTGGTACAAATTCTTGAATAAACCGTTTCTTTTCTTCACTCACACGTCATCACCTCTTTCAACATTGTTATCTGTTAAATATTCACCTTCTTTAATAATGCCTGCCTTGCGATCCTCTTGTTCTAGTCTTAGAGCCGTTGGAACAGATAGCTTGTAAGCTAAAATAATAGCGATCACACCAGCTAAAAACTTACCAGCAATAACAGGTAAAATAATTGTCGGCTGGAAATTAGCCGTAAACGATAAATGGTCTCCTAGAAGGAATGCTGAACACACTCCAAAGGCAATGTTAATAACCTTATCTTTAGGTGGCATATATCGAACGAGTGTAAACATGGCTAAAATATTAGCAATTGTCGCTAAAATACCTGCGCTTCCTACAGATGATAAGCCTAATTTCCCACCTACTGCTTCTAAAGGTTTCGATGCATATTTTCTAATTAAGTACACCATCGGGAATGCTCCCGCTAACATAATACCGATATACCCAGCAGTTTCTAATGCCCGGAATTGATCGACTTTATCTGCCATGATTGGATCAAAGCCCCATGCACCGAAAATCTTTGTAAAAATACCTGTGAAAATTTCTACAATCGAGAACACTAGTACTAGTTTGATAGCAGCATCCATCACGCGTCCAAAAATCATGAAGCCTTTGATCATGCCGTTTGGAACTAGCTTGAGACCTAACGCGATTAATACTACGAAAATAAATAAAGGCAATAAATTGATTAATATTTGTAAAACTGAAATGGCAAAAACATATGTTGGTTCCGCTGTTGTACTAATCACTTCACGTACATCTGTATTAAATGTCACAATCATGATGGAAGAAATAAATGCTCCAATCGGAATTGTTAAAACCCCCGCCATAATACCTAAAGCCATATATTTATGATCTCGCTTATCTAACATGGCAAGTCCCATCGGAATAGAGAACACGATTGTTGCGCCAGACATAAATCCGACAACTAGAGCCATCACCCATCCTTCATACGACTCTTTTAATGCATTCGCTAATTGGTATCCTCCCATGTCCGAAGCTAAAATCGTCGTTGCTGCAATAGCTGGATCAGCACCAATCATTTCAAAAATCGGACTAATAAAATGACTTATAAACCACGTTAAGTAAGGTATAGCAGCCATGATCCCTGCAGCAGGTACAAAAATATGTCCAACCGTATGAATACCATTCATAAACTCTTTCCCGATTCCATATTCAGCATCTCGAATTGCTCCGATTGCTCCTAAAACTGCACAAATCATAATAATATAAACGATAACCGTTCCTATCATTGCCATCCTTCTCATCACCCCTTTAGTTTTGCTAAAAAATTTTGTTATTATAAAAAAAAGACGCATTAAAGAGGAAATCTCTTTAAAGCGTCTTTGCTTTAACTATTTACTTGTAATGAATTGATAATGCGCCTTGCAATAAGCACCATTTCCTGTTGAGTCTGCATACTCTCATTGCGAATTTTTTTATAAGCCTCGTCCTCACTAAGGTTTTCTGACTGCATGAGCAAACCTTTTGCTCGTTCGATTATTTTTCGCTTTTCTATTTCTGTTTGTTTATGCAGCAATTCCCCGTTTAAGCGGTTGAACTTATCAATCTGGTGAAATGCCACCTCCAACGCCGGAAGGACATTCTTCTCAGAAAACGGTTTCATAACATAGCCTAAAATATTGTCCTGCTTCATGTACAGTAACAATTCTTTTTCACTATAAGCTGATATAAATAGGACCGGTATACCGAGTTGCTGTTCAATAATTTTGCTTGCCTTTAAACCATCCAGCTTTGGCATTTTAATGTCCATTAAAATTAACTGTGGCTTATGTGTAAAAGCCAACTCAATGGCTGATTCTCCATTATTTGCTTGCGCTACCACTTCGTAGCCGTTATCCTCTAGCATAAACTTCAAATCAATTGCAATAAGCGACTCATCTTCGACAATCATAACTTTCCTAGTCATTTAAGATAAATACCTCCTCACTTACAGGGAACTGAATATGAGTATGTGTACCTTGTTCGCTAGGGATAATTGAAAATGTGCCAGCTAAATCATATTCAACAAGCCTTGTAATAATCTCCATTCCAAATGATGCTTTCACCTCTTGCATTCCAACGCCGTTGTCAGAAATATAAAGTGAAATAGAAAAAGCATCCTGTTGAAATTGAATATCGATTGTACCCTCCTCACGACCAATAAAAGCATATTTCAGTGCATTTTGCAGTAGCTCACAAATGATTAATGCGAGCGAAACAGCTTTTTTAGCATGACAAAATAACTGTACATTATCGTCATGAAAGGTTAATTGAATAGATGATGTGTTGGATGTCCCAACCATTTTATGTCCAATTTTTTTAGACAATGCGATAACGTCTACTTTCTCTTCAGCGTTATCTTCATTTTCTAAAATAAGTTCATAAACAGATGAAATACTATATATTCGGTTTAATGCCTCTTGAAATGCACTTGCACTAGAAGCTGACAAGTCATTTCTCATTTGCAGCCGCAATAGACTTGTAACGGTCTGTAAATTATTTTTCACACGGTGGTGAATTTCTCGTATAGCAAATGTTTTCATCATTAGTTCATTTTCTTTCAGCTTTAGCTCTGTAAGATCGTGAATAATGAGGAGTGTCACTTTATCGTTTTGATCACGAATAGGAATTTTCTTTACAATAAAGGATTTACGATCAATCGTAATTTCTAAGAAAAAGACATCATCGCCTTTATCATAGACCTCCTGTAAAAAAGGTAAAATCTTATTCAATGCAACATTGTCAAAACGTTCTAGCCCTGATAGTTCCGATATAAATCGGTGACCCGCAGGATTGCTATAGATCACTTTGTTTTCATGATTTGTGAGAATAATGGATTCTACGAGCAAATCAGAAACTACTGGAATCGGTTGAGAATTTGGCTCAACAATATGCTCAATTAATGCAAAAGGCATATGTCGAAAATCATCTATTGGTGTTGTTTGCACTTCCACCTTTTTTTCCTGGATTAACACTGCAATCACCTGTTGTTGGTCATTAAAGAGAGGGACAACGTTTTGTTCAACCGTTATACCTTCCTGTGTGATTGCCCGAGTAATTGATGATTTTTCTTTATTTTTAAACGCAGCAAATACTGCTGGTTCGAAGCTTTCAAATACAAATTTGCCAATTACAGATTTTTCGTATAAGCCACTTTTTGTTTTTGGGAAAGCCTCTGCCACTACAATTGCATGTGGTAAGTTTTCCAGCATACAATCTATGAACATATAACAATCTGTCAACTCAGCATAATACGATAATGTAGCTTCTATTTCTATTAACTTTTCTACATCTGTTGCAGACAAGCTCGTATATTTTTGGCACACCGATTGAATGTTCGACAGGCTCAACCCCCCTATCACGGAATAACCAAATGTTGATTTTGATTATTCTTAAAATTTCTTGTCATCATTATAAACCTTTTGCAAAATTATTTTCAATATAAAAAATAATTTATTTTAATAATTTTCGTTGCATTACAAAGAACTATATAGCTTAAAAGAGAAATATTCAACACTTTTTTCAACTTCATCATTATCTTGCGATAGAAATATTATTTTAATATACAAAAAAAGCGAGCTTGCATCAGATGCAAACTCGCTTTTTTCTACTTAATTTCTGGTGTAACGGCTAATATATTTTCAAATGTTTCACGTTGCTTTGCTTCTTCTTCATTTAACAAAATATGAATATCTCCATGATCGTTGGAAGTACGAATTAAACGCCCCATTCCTTGCTGTAAACGAAGTTGCATAAACGGTAATTCCACTTCTTCATATGGATTTTCAGCAAATGTACGTTTCGCATCAAATAATGGATCATGTGGAGGGAAAGGCAAATCATAAATAATAACTCGTGTTAATGCCTCCTCTGGCAAATCTAGACCTTCCCATAAATGATAGGAGCATAATGTTTTGATCGTGCCTTCTTGGAAATCACGCACAATTCCAGATAGTTCACGGTCCCCCTCAAACGCTACATACATCCGTTCCATAAGAGGTAACTCTGCTTTGAAATCTAACATCGCTTGTTTTGATTTAAATAAAATTAATGTTTTTTCTCCGTCACGTAATAGCTGTTGAACACGTGCCGTTTTCCCTTTTTGTGATAGCTCATGTAAATAAATTCGCATAACTTCTTCATAATCGAATGGTGATGGAACAGAAAATGATTGATAATCACGGATTCCTAAGCTATAAGCAATATAAGAAAAATCTTTGTTGACAGATAATGTTGCTGAAGAGAATATTATTGGAAGTTTTTTAGAGAATAATTTTTCTGCTAAAACTTCTGTGATGAGGCGCGGCATAATTACGAGCGTTTCCTCTCCATCAGTTTCCTCTAACCAATCGACTGCATCTCCCTGCGCTATGAAAATACGTAAGGATGCCTCGTATTGTTCTAAATACTCCTCTGCCATATTTAATTCATATTCTGGAATCATATACATTTCAGATTCAAAGACAAATTCCTCGAGTAATGTTTCAACATCAGCAATAAGCTGTTTACCGTATTTCAATAAATTGGGCGATTTATTAATACGTTTACGCTCTTCTTCAGAAGCTACTAGATCATCTCGTAGCTGGTCAAAAAATAACTCATGGTCATCTTGTAATTTTTCCATCGCATATAATGTACGTTCTCGCACACCATCTACCATTAAACGCTCTAACAATGTAACAATTGTTGTCGCCTGCACTTTATACGTCATTGCTTTTTGTGCGGCATATTCTAATAAATGGCCTTCATCTAGCACCATCATTGACACTTCAGGCAATAAAGCTAATTGCCCTTCACGTTCACGAGATTCCTTTGTAGCTAAATGTTCCATTAAAAAATCTTGTGAACAAATAATGAGATCCGCCGATTTACGATAATGTGCACGATGTAATGTTTGACCACATCGATTACGTAGGTCACATACAGAACACTGCATAATCGAGTTGTAGTTTACTTTTTGCCAATCTTCATCACTGACTGTTGGATAATCACTACGCTCACCATAAGGTTGTATAGCAATCATCGAGCCCTGTGCATATACGCCATCAGGTATAGAAAACGCAATATCGTCGATCCATTCATCGGACACCACTTTTTCCGCTTCCTCAAAACGCTTTAAACATAAATATTGATCTCGTGACTTTGCTAAGCGAACATCAATTTCAAGACCTAATGTTTTTTGTAGCTTATAAATATCGCCGCCCTCTTTTACTAGCTGATCGATTAATGTTTCATCAGCACATGCGATCAGGGCTGGTTTTCCAGTATAACGTGCATAGGATACAGCTGGTAGTAAATAGGCAATTGTTTTTCCAGTTCCTACACCTGCCTCAGCAAAAAGCACGTTTTTCTCTTTTAGAGCTTGCTCAATTTGATATGCCATAAAAATTTGTTCATCACGGCATTCAAAGCCCTTTTCTGGTAATTCATCGTAAAGGACGTCCCCCATCCAGTCACCTAATGACTCAAAAAATGAGCGGTCCTTCGTTAATACAAATGGTAAAGATTTACGCAATTGACGTTCCCCCTCTAACTATCTGCTCCTATTATACGCGACGAAACGGAAGATAAGAAAAAATCTTATCTTCCGTTACCGTTTGTTAATCTCTTTTAGACTTTTGTCCCCAGAACTGGTAATAATTTGTTTCAATAAAGCCATTGAATAATTTACGCTTCTTCGTCGATTGACGACCGTACAATTCCTCAAAGTTTTTCATTGAAGACAGCATGTATACAGACCAAGTCGGATAGTTTTTCATGACTTTTCCTAAATCACGAATGACCTGTTCCACGACTTCGATGTCACCAATACGCTCTCCGTATGGTGGATTACCAATCATAACACCATCTGTTAGCTGTGTTGTAAAATCACGTGCTTGCATTTGCTTGAACGTAATCATATCACCAAAGCCCGCTTCTAATGCATTTTCTTGTGCAATACTCACCATACGATGATCTATATCAGACCCGATAATTTCTAATGGCTGATCGTAGTTCGCTAAGCTATCCGCTTCATCTCGCACTGCATCCCAAATTTTTGCCTTCATCCATGGCCAATTCTCTGAAATAAATTCACGATTATAGCCTGGTGCAATATTTTGGCCAAACATCGCCGCTTCTAATGCAATTGTCCCTGAACCACAAAATGGATCAACAAATGGTCGATTCGGATTCCACTTTGAAATTTGTACAAGTGCCGCTGCTAATGTTTCTTTTAATGGTGCTTCGCCCTGTGCTTGACGATAACCACGCTTATGCAAGCCAGCACCCGAAGTATCAATAGTAAGTGTCGCCACATCTTTTAAAATTGAAACTTCTATTTTATACGTTGCACCTGATTCATCTAAAAATCCTAAACGCTTGTAATGTTGTTTCATGCGCTCTACAATTGCTTTTTTAGTAATTGCCTGACAATCGGGTACACTAAATAATTTGGATTTAACAGATTTCCCCGATACCGGGAAAGCTGCATCGACTGGTAAGTATTTTTCCCAAGGTAGCGCTTTTACACTTTCAAATAATTGTTCAAAAGATTTAGCAGGGAACTGTCCTACAACGATTTTTACTCGGTCAGCTACACGTAGCCATAAGTTTGTCCGTGCAATGGCCGTTTCGTCACCATCAAAATACACTTTGCCGTTATCGACTGTTGTTTCATATCCTAATGCCTGTACCTCTTGTGCTACAATCGACTCTAGTCCCATTGCTGCAGTTGCTACTAATTTATAGTTTGCCATACACTAATTCCTTCCTTGATGTTCAATTTCCCAATACTCCATAAACTCAATAAGTTCGTGAAGTGGCAACGGTTTGCTGTAATAATAACCTTGAATTATATCACAGTTCATTTTACGTAGTATATCCACTTGTTGTGCTTGTTCTACACCTTCAGCAACAACTTTCATTTTTAGACGATGCGACATTTGAATAATTGCATCCACTACAGCCTGTTTTTCATCGAGTGAGCCAATATGCTGAATAAAGCTTCGGTCGATTTTTAAATAATCCAGGGGGAAGCGCACCAAATAACTAAGGGATGAATAACCTGTCCCAAAATCATCAATAGAAATTTTAAAGCCCATTTTCTTCAGTTGTACAAGTTTGCTAACCGTTTCATTGGCACTGTTCATCACAGTACGTTCTGTAACTTCGATTTCAAAATTGTTAGCAGGCGTGTTATAACGCTCTAATATTGACTGAACAGAGTCTAAAAAGTTTTGTTGCTTAAAGTGAATACTTGAAATATTAATAGCAATTGGCGTTTTGTAGCCACATTGACGCATCTCTATAACTGCCTCACAAGCTTTTTCTATGATCACTTCACTTAAAGGAATGATTAACCCTGTTTCCTCAGCATACGGAATAAATTCTGCTGGAGAAACAAATCCCAGTCTTTCACTATTCCAACGAACAAGTGCCTCTAACCCTTGAATTTCATCATTTTCCATAGATACTTTAGGTTGGAAGTGCAGATCAAATTCCCGGTTTTCGATTGCTCTTCGTAGTTCTGAATCTAATAATAAAACACGCTGAGAGTCAGTCTTCAATTCATCAAAATAAAAAGCATAGTCGTTAAGGCCATTCTTTTTTGAATATGTCATTGCCTTGTCAGCACAATGAATCAATTGCTCCGTTACTTCACCATCTAATGGATACATACTAATACCAATACTCGTAGAAATAAAAATATCTTGACCATTAATATCCAAAGGTTGTTCAATAATCCCAATAATTTGTTCAGCAAAATTTGCGGCTTCTTTGGCATTCTTCACGTTTGTTAACGTTATAATAAATTCGTCACCGCCATATCTAGCAATGATATCTTTATTTTTCAATAATGTTTTTAAGCGCTTTGCCACTTCTACTAGAATGGTATCTCCGACCGCATGACCTAACGTATCATTAATATGCTTAAATCGATCTAAATCTAAAAAATAGACTGCATGCTGTACTGAATGAGAAATAGTAGAAGTTGATTCTAGTAGATTATCCATTCTTTCAATATATGCAAATCGATTTGATACTTCCGTTAATGAGTCCGTTAATAAACGCTTTTCTAGTTCATTTTCTACTATTTTTCTCTCAGACAAATCTGTGAAAATGCCACAGTAATTTGTAATTTCTCCTTCATCATTGGTTATACCAACAATTGTTAACCATTCTGGATATACGTCTCCTGTTTTACGACGATTCCATATTTCCCCCTGCCAATTGCCTTCTTGTCGTATCTTTTGCCACATATCTAAATAAAATTGCAATTCGTGAACACCTGACTGTAGAACCGCTGGCGTTTTTCCAATCACTTCATTACGCTTATAGCCGGTAACAAATTCAAATGCAGGATTGACCAATTCTATTCTTTTCTCTTTATCCGTAATCATAATGCCTTCAGATACATTTTCGAAGATTTTTGTCATTAAAGCAGTAGGATATTTGGAAATCGAATTTAGCTTCTCCAGACTATCGTTCACTCCGTTCATGTTTCCGCTCCATCCTATCTCTCTTTACTACCCTTATTTTTCAGAAAAGCGCTTTTGCGTCAGTCTACTCGTATGTAGACAATATGTACATCGTTGCGATAATAGTTTATTAGATGTTTATGTTTTGAATCGTAGGGACAGGGGCATGACCAATAGTGTACAGCCTTATTCTCAAACGTATATCGCGCATGTCTAGACATGATTAACAAGTAACTTTTTCTTACTGTATTCAAAAGAAAAGCTCTCCACCAAATTGGAGAGCGCTTGTCATTTCATAATAAGCATCAATAAAATTCCATAAGCCATGTTTTGTTCCCGAGTACTCAAACAGCTATCGCCTCGTACGACCGGGTAGTAATCATCTATCTACAGAGTAAGCTCTGTCCCTCTATCCGTTCAATTCCTTCAAGAGAGTGCCCCTACCATAATTTGGGTTTCTCACTCGTGGGGTTTACCTCGTTCCACCTTGCATGTTTCCAAGCAAGCTACGTCACTGTGGCACTTTCAGGAAGTTTCAACCATATCATTAAGACTTAGGTTTTCCTTCCGCCGTCAGCCTTTACAGCTGCCTTACCTTATTTTTTCAGTAAGCACGAACACTACGGTCATCTCAGAACCGTGCGAGCATGGACTTTCCTCTACGACGTCTAGCGCCGCAGCGATTACCAGAATTTCATGATGATAAAAAGATTATACTAGAGTTTTATGATAAATACAATATATTTGACAAAAAATTATTCGTACAACTTACTACCAAATACGTGTTTCTCTAAATTTGAAAGACGTTTTAAAATATCAAAGTTTGTCGTACCAGTGGCAGATGCAACAGGTTGTCTCTTAGGAGTATTATCAATTTCTTCTTTTAACTGTTTATTTTCTTCACGAAGTTGGGCCACCACTTTTTCAAACGTTTCATAGTCTTGTATTATTTCATCAAGAAATGAATCGACCTCTTCAACATTGTAGCCTTTAAAATTTTTCTTAAATTCCTTTTCAAGGATCATTTTTGACGTTAATTTAATATCCATTCACATCGCCCTTCCTCACACTACATACGTTACATTATAGCACACTTCATCATATTATATCGTTTGAAAACATCAAATGTAAGGCTAAACTTGTCGTTTCTTGCGCTTACCCGGGAAATTATTTCTTATTTCCTAATCTGAGTAACCTCTTTTCCCAAGAAATTTCCCATTTCTCCTTTTGTTCTACTCTCCATTGCTCATTCTTTTTAATTAATTTTATGCCCTCTTGCGTATAATAAATGGCCTGGTTATAATCTTTCATTTGATGTTCATATATCATAGCGAGCTGTTCTAATACATGCAACTTTTTTCGTGAATCAACGAAATGAAGAGCAGCCACAAATGCATCGATTGCTTCACTAAACTTTTTATTTCTTTTATGCTGGATTGCTAAATAATATTGTGCATTTCCTGCTTCAAGTGCATCAAATTGGGTCGTTACCTTTTCCAAAACTTTTACGCTCTGTGGACCCTCTTTTAAATCAGCATACCATTTCCCGATATTTGTAAACGTTTTTGCCGATTCTTCGCTTGCCTCCTCAAATAGCAAATTTGTAGAATGGACATAAAGCGTAATCAGTGAAAGTAAATCCCATTCATTGTGAAGAAGGACTTTCATAAGTGCATCTGGTACACCGCTTTTAATGGCATCTAAATAAATGATTGGTGCTAGATATCCAGGTATATCTCCAATACGGGAAAAGCCAAGCTTCTCTTCTTCCACAGATTTTAATTTCATTCGTTCCATATCATTTTTCCATAAACGCTTTGAACTATGCAACAAATCAATTTGCCGCTGTGTACGCAATTTAGGTAATTCTTTTTGATGGAGTGTCCAACGGGTTTCAAGTTGCGGCCAGTCAAAGCTTTTTCCATTGTAGGTAATCACCGTTGCTGTTTTTTGCCAAAGCTTCGATTCAAAAAGTAACGCGGCCTCATGAGCAGGATCGGCTAGAATAAATTGCGTTAAAATAAAGCTTTCATCTTCTTTTGACACTTCTAAAAAGCCCAGAAGAAAAATTTGTGTACCTACACCCTTTAAGCCAGTCGTTTCCGTATCAAAAAACAAGACTTTTTCATTCATTGCTAACGCATATGGATGTTCGAACTTTGCCTTTTGCCATTTTCCTAATGCATCAAAAAATGACTGCAATTTATAATGACCATGCTGATAACTAAATGGATAACGCACTTGTCGTTTAAAAACAAGACCGAAATCATTTTCTACAACCGTTAAGCCCGCTTTTTCCCACCGCTCTGTATAGCTTGGAGCAATAGGCTTTTGAAAAACAGGTTTTTCCTCTTTTTTTATAGTTGTTGTCGTTTTTTTACCGAGCATTTTTTTCATTTGTAAAATTTTATTTTCGTAAGACATTTCCTTCACTCATTTTCTGCATGTAAAATTTGTGTACGTTTTTCTTTGCTTGCTATAAACTATTTTGAGTTTTTACCACAAGTATATCTTATAGTAATCATAGTGCAACTTTGAGCTATTGCACAAAAAGGACGTGATTTTTAGAAGGGCTAGACGAGTATTCTTGTCGTTTTGATTTCGTCGTAGAGTACAGGTGAATTTTGTGGATAAAGTTAATCATATAATAATTGAAATCTATTTCGCTAAGAGTAGATTTTTCCCGTGAATTGATTTATACACGAATGAAAGAAGAGGACTTAGGAATAGTATTAGACTTTTTCCTATCAAGCCCTCTTTGTACTTTAATTTAAAACTTGAAGCAGCTCTATTACTTTCTTCTTCCCCTGCTGCAAGCTATCTTGAGCTCCTATACACGATGGACAACCTGATTCACAAGCACAGCTTACTACATGGTGCTGAGTTCTCGATAATAGCTCTTCCCATAGTTCATAAACTTTTTCACTCAGACCAATACCACCAGGATACTTGTCATAAACAAAAAACGTCGGTTGCTCATTATGAGTTGCCTTTACTTGTGGGACAACTGCTACATCACTACTATCACACTGAATAAACAAAGGTATGAACGCATTCATCGCATAGGCAGCTCCAGTCATGGCATCCGTAAGTTCCGCCTCCGACCATTTTTCTAGCGCAGAGAATGATAGCCACGATGAGCTTGTATGCATTTCGTCTGGTGGTAAATGAATAGGACCAGAGCCGATATTATCGTGTGTACCGAAGCGTATTTTTTTAAAGATCGTTGCCTGTGCGACTAACCCAACATCACCGAAGCCAATAACTCCACCCTGATAATTTCGGCTCCGATCTTCTTCTAGCACCTTCATCTCTACTGCTAAATTTGCATCAGTATAGTAATCGACATCTACTTCACGTACAAAGGCTTTCTTTTCTTCCCAATCAAGTTTTTCTACTTGAAATTGAATGCCCTGATGCAAATAGATCGCTTCTTCATGAAGTAATGTCATCGCACTATGACGATCCATTTCACCGATAACCTTTGTTTGTGCAGGAACAGTCATATCAATTATCACTACATTTTCTTGTGAAGCAGAACGAAGACTAATGTCATGTGCCGGGAAACGGTCACTCATCCAATGCCACTTCTCACTCGTTTTAAAAACAACGCCTTCCTCCGCTAAATAGGCCAGTAGCTCCTGAATCTCATATTCACCATACATATCATGTACGGAAAATGGTAGCTCAAACGCTGCACATTTCAAATGATCCATTAAAATCAACATATTTTCAGGATAAATACGCGCTTCCTCTGGTGCACTGCCAAGTAAAAAAAGTGGATGGTTCACTACGTACTGGTCAAGTGCTGCCGATTGCGCTACATAAATGATTAGCGCCTCGTCCTGACGACGACCAGCACGACCAGCTTGCTGCCAAGCACTAGCGATATTTCCCGGGTATCCTGTCATGATACATGCTTGTAATTGGCCAATATCAACGCCTAATTCCAGTGCATTTGTACTAACCACCGTTTGAATAGTACCATCGCGAAGCCCTCGTTCAATAACACGTCGCTCAGAGGGTAAATAACCACCTCGATAACCTCTCACCGATTCATCTAAAAGCTTATTACGTGTAAGCTCCTTTAAATACGTCACAATCATTTCTACTCGCACACGACTTTTGGCAAAAATAATCGTTTGAATTCCGGCTGTATATAATCTTTTCGCGAGGTCACTTACTTCCAAAACAGCACTTCGACGCACGCCAAATGTTTTATGGACAATTGGTGGATTATAAAAAAGAAATGTCTTTTTCCCAACTGGCGCTCCAGAATCGCTAATTAAGGCATGGCTTTCATTCGTTAAAGCTTCCGCTAACTCTTTTGGATTTTTGATCGTTGCTGATGTACAAATGAAAATCGGCTTACTGCCATAAAACTCACAAATACGTTTTAATCTTCGAATAACGTGCGCAACATGCGAGCCAAACACACCTTTATATGTATGCAACTCATCAATGACGATATACTGCAAATTTTCAAATAGTGAAACCCATTTCGTATGATGTGGCAAAATCCCTGAATGAAGCATATCAGGATTTGTCATTACAATATGCCCTGCCTTACGAACCTTTTGGCGAATGCCAGGCGCGGTATCCCCATCATACGTATAACTTAAAATTTCCTCACCGCTTTGTTCGATTAATTCATTTAAATCATTTTTTTGATCCTGCGCCAAAGCTTTCGTCGGAAATAAATAAATCGCGCGTGAATTTTTATCATTTAATATTTTTTGTAGTACCGGTAAATGGTAGCAATATGATTTGCCAGAAGCTGTTGGTGTAACGGCAGTAAAAGAAACACCCTCCATCGCATAATCAAACGCCTGACGTTGATGGGTATACAGTTGTTCTATCCCTCTTGTGCGAAGAGCCTTTACAAGTGAAGGATGTAAATTCTCTGGTAAAGGTGCATATTTAGCTTCACGCCCTTCAAGCGTTTGCCAATGTATAATGCGTTCCTTTAACTCCTCATCATACCTCCACTCGTTTAACAGTTCACTAATGGTCCTTTTTTTCGATAACATCTGTTTCGATCTCCTTCACTAACCTTTCAAAAATTTTTAATGTATAAGACGTTGAATGAATCGCATCTAAAAAACGCTTTTTACTCGTTTCTTTATAAAAGGATTGCACAACAAATTGCTCCATCGATTCCACCGCTGAAGCAATTTGTTGTGTATGCATATATTTTGGCTGATTTTTTTGAATCCACTTATTCGCCTCTTGCTGCCATTCCTTTAAAAGCTGGTGAATGACATCAGCGTGTGGCTTAACCTCCACAAAAAAGTCAGGAGAACGATTCTCCTCACGCATTTGCCAAAAGCGTGAAACACATTTTTCACATTCATCTACTAATTTGGAAGTTTGCTGCAGTAACAACAATTTCGCACCTCATCTCATTAATGAAGGCTCATCATCATAAAGTTGGGTTGTATCCGTTTCGGCTAAGCACTTTCCTAGGGCGTCCGAATGGAACAATCAAGGTTCTTCTGTGCGGAAGCGTAGCGACAGCAACAACCGAGGTTCGTTTGATAACCTCTAACGCATTACATGTCACATGTTTCAACACAACTTTTGGTGATGAACCTTAGAATTTTATCGTATTTAGGTTGAATCCATCCTTACAATAAAGATTCACCTGCATTTACATGAGCGCAAGCGAACCTATTATTCTAAATTTCGTTCTACCTTAGTCTACAAAATTATTTATATTATATGAGTTATATTACTCCCAATGATGAATAAAAGCTCTATTTATGGCTCATCACCATAAACTTGGGATTGATTTTCGTTCGACTGTGGGAAGAGCAACGACAGCGCACAATGTTGGTCTTAAAAGAGCTATCACAGGACATATAATGTTTTTAGTCTTGTCCACTACTAGCGCATTCTCGAGGTCTTACCAGTGACTAAAGCCTAGTCATCACATCAATCTGCCCATATAAATGGCATATCTTTCAAGAAAACAACATCCCTTGCTTTTGGTGATGAGTACTATTTAAGGTACATCACTCATTGTGGTAGATAATGTATGAAAAATACTCATATTGGGTTATTTATATTGCATATGAGATAAGTGTACCAAAGTCTATCATTTTTCACTACTAATAGGCGAACAAGCATTCTTTACTTGCCAGTTCTTTTCTGCTAAGCTTACTTTCTGGCTAACAGATTTAAGCTGCATAAAAAAATTCATGCTCTGTGCGTTGTTTTCCAAAGACACTCTCGTTAACAGTAATTGATTGACCAGATCCAACTGCGCAACTAATTGTTTTAACTTGTTCAAAATAACGCCTCCTTTGCTTTAATTTATGTATTCCTCGCATGTATAAAATACCCTTCATGCGTGACAAAATAAGCGTAAGTTAGCTGAAAGAAGAAGTATTTCGATAAAATTTAAGTGTACTAGTCTATTTTCGTAGTCTTCAAAATCGTCTATTAAGTAGAGAAACTAACGTAGAGACCAGTTTTTTCTATAAATTCGTTTGGAAATTTCATCAGTTATTTTGACGATTCTCGAGTTATATTACATGATATTTTTCGACTTTAAGAGGCGAAAATTGCCCAAAGATCGGTTATTTAATGGTAATTTAAACCACCGCTAATCTAGCATCAATCATACTATTATTGGAAGTGGAGAACTGCTACTTAATCATGGTAAACTATTGTATAATAGCAGTATTATAGAGGGTGAACTAAGTGACAATTCGTTATCCGAATGGGAAATTATATTCCCCTAATCCAACTGTTCAAAAAACAGCAAAAAAGGGAAAGGACAAGGATTTTTCTTTTAGTAATCGAGGGAAAACACTAGAAGATGAAATTAATGAAGCAAATGATTATTATGTAAAAAGACGACTTGCTATCATTCATAAGAAACCTGTTCCCGTGCAAATCGTCAAAGTAGAGTACCCATCACGAAGTGCTGCAGTTATTCGTGAGGCTTATTTCCGAACGCCGTCAACAACAGATTACAATGGTGTTTGGAATAGTCATTATATTGATTTTGATGCAAAGGAAACTGCTTCAAAGACCAGCTTTCCCCTAAAGAATATTCACGTACATCAAATGACACATATGCAGCAAGTGACGGAACAAAATGGTGTGGCTTTTATTATCGTTCGTTTCTCAGCTTTTGAACGATATTTTATCGTGCCATACGATGTTTTACAAAAGGCCTGGCTAGCGATGGAAAACGGTGAACGTAAATCGATTCCCTTTACTACTATAGAAAAGGAAGCTTTTGAAATTCCTACAAGCTATTATCCACGGATCGATTATTTACCGATTGTTCAAAAGCTAATTGAAGCAAAAAGCCATGGTTCTGAAAGTGAGGAGATAGTAGAATGACTGAACGTCGTCCAACACGCGGTGAGCATCAAAAGGCTCTCGCTCAAAAAAATAAAAAAAGCGCTCCGAAACCATCGAAGAAAAAATGGTTCAAGCGCATTACGTTAACAATAGTAGCTGTTATAGCTGCATGTTTTATTGGAGGTGCTGGGTTATTCGCCTATTATGCAAGTAGCGCACCTGAACTAGATGAAAACTTACTGAAGGACCCAGTTTCCTCAGAATTCTATGATAAAAACGGTGATTTATTTGCAACAATTGGTGCAGAAAATCGTAAATATGTAAAATATGAAGATATACCAGAGGATATGATTAATGCGATCCTTGCAACGGAAGATGTACGCTTTTTCGAGCACGGTGGTATGGATTTTTATCGCCTGGGTGGTGCAATACTCGCTAACTTCCGTGATGGCTTCGGGGCACAAGGGGCTTCAACATTAACACAGCAAGTTGTTAAAAACTCATTTTTACAAAATGAGAAAAAATTAAAACGTAAGGCACAGGAAGCTTGGCTTTCCTTCCAATTAGAACGTAAATATACAAAAGAAGAAATTTTTGAAATGTACTTTAACAAAATGCTGATGTCAGGTCGTGTTTATGGCTTCGGTACAGCAGCCCAATATTTCTATGGAAAAGAGCTAAAAGATTTAACTTTAGATGAAGAGGCATTACTTGCAGGTTTAGTACAACGTCCAAATGCTTACAATCCATTGAAAAATCCTGAACTTGCAGAAAAACGTCGTAATACAGTTCTAGGATTAATGTATCAACATGGTAAAATTACAAAAGCTCAAATGGAGGAAGCTAAGAAAGTAAACGTACAAGCTGGCCTAGCTGACGATGCGACACGTCAAAAATTCTCTGGCTCTAAATATGATGCCTTCCTTGATGTTGTTATTAATGAACTAGAGGATAACGGTGATGGTAGTGCAATGGCAGAAGGTATTAAAGTTTACACAACTCTTGATCCGAATGCTCAGCAAATTGTTGAAAATATTATGAATGATGACAGTAACTTCCCATCAAAAGAAATCCAATCGGGTGTGTCTGTCATTGATACGAAAAGTGGACAAATTCAAGCAATCGGTGGCGGACGCAATTACGGGGCTGAACGCGGTTGGAACTATGCATATGACATGCATCATCAACCAGGCTCAACTATGAAACCATTACTAGATTATGGTCCAGCAATTGAAAATTTAAAATGGTCAACAGGTCAAACACTTGTGGATGAACCTATGAAATACTCAGGTTCCGATCAAACTATCACAAACTGGGATAATAAGTATATGGGAGCAATAACAGCACGTAAAGCTTTATATGCTTCACGTAACGTTCCAGCTGTGAAAGCATTACAAGAAGTTGGTATTGATAAAGCTAAAGAATTTATTGGCCGTTTAGGTATTGATGCTAAAAATGTTTACGAATCTGATGCGATCGGTGGTGGGGATATTACGATGTCTCCTACGCAAATGGCTGCTTCCTTTGCAGCATTTGGGAATAATGGTGTTTACACTGATCCTCATTCAATTATAAAAATCGTTTACCGTGACGGTAAAACAACAAAAGACTACAAACCAGAGACTAATGTAGCAATGAGCGATTATACAGCTTATATGGTGACAGATATGTTACGTGATGTTGTCGGTAATAAACCTGATGCGTCAGGTACTGCAGCCAATGTACCTGGATTAGATATCGCAGGTAAAACAGGTACAACAAACTATTCACGCGCTGATTTTAACAAGCATAATTTACCGGCTACAAGTGTGCCTGATTCATGGTTTGCTGGTTACACATCAAACTATTCAATCGCTATTTGGAGTGGTTATGAAAAACACTTTGATCCTATTACAACTTGGGATGAACGTCGTTTACCACAACATTTATTTAAACAAATTATGAAAGAGATTTCGGCGAACGTTGAAACACCACGTTTCAAAAAACCAAGCTCAGTTGTGGAAGCTACAATTGAAGTAGGCACAAAGCCACTTAAATTAGCAAGTAACTTTACTCCAAGTGAGAAACGTCGAACAGAGCTATTTGTCCGTGGTACAGAGCCTAAGGATGTTTCAGATGAATACGCAATGCCGGAACTTGCTTCACCTTACAATGTAAGTGCAAACCTTGATATAGAAGGTCAATCAATCAATATTTCTTGGGAGCATGATGCAATGCTTAATCCGGAAACAAATGAACCG
This sequence comes from Lysinibacillus sp. CNPSo 3705, assembly GCF_028674935.1. Classification (NCBI taxonomy): domain Bacteria; kingdom Bacillati; phylum Bacillota; class Bacilli; order Caryophanales; family Bacillaceae; genus Lysinibacillus; species Lysinibacillus sp. CNPSo 3705. The sequence continues at coordinate 51,047 of NZ_JAQZSD010000006.1, forward strand.
CTACCAACTACCTTCGAGGTATCTGCTAAACGAGAAGGCGGAAAAACTATTTCTCTTGGTACAACGGAAAGCAAAGACTTAACAATTAGCAGCAAAGAACTAGAAGATGGCAATTACACGATTTCTGTCGTAGCAGTTGTTGAGGATACACGCAGTAAACCAGGTACAGCTACCTTCCAAATAGCAGGTACGACTGATGAAGAGGATAAAGATAAAGAGCCAGATACTCCGGATAAACCTGATGTTGAGGAGCCAACAGCACCTGATGAAAATGGTAACAACGGGGACAACGGTAACCACAATGGTAACGGAAATGGTAACAATGGCAATAACAACAACAATGGTAATGGCAATGGTAACGCCGGTGGGAACGGTAACAGCGGCAATACAGGAAATAACGGTACCCCCCCAGGTAACAACGGCAACAATAATGGTAGCAAGCCACCAACAACGCCAACTGAACCAACCGCACCGGATGATGGTACCGGTAGTACTGAATAAAATAAAGCAGAGTAGCATAACGCTACTCTGCTTTTTTGTTGTTGAAAAACTATATGTCTTTAAGTCAAAATGTCAAAAAAAGTATGTCGCTTCGTCGGTCGCTCCCCCACCAATCAACCACATGATATAAAAATGTTTCTTTGGCAATCAAATTTATAGTGATAAATTGAAACTTCAAAAGATGCTATTTTTGCGCGAAAAAAAGCGTAGCAACAAACTGTGGAACTGGCTCAACACTTTGACCACAGAAAAGCGCAAGAAATCAACATTTTAAAAATGATTTCTCGCGCTTTTAAAGTTTTGACTAGTTATGTACCAGCCTTTTTTTATATCTTTTTAGATCTATCTGTCTGTATTATTTTTTTGCAGCCTGCAAGCGTAGCCGTGCTGCTCGCTTTTTTGTTTCCTTAAATAATTCATCGAGCTGACGATAACAGGCATATTGGCCAGGCTTTGCTTTTATAAAGGTTAAGCGTTCGACACCATTAATAGGCAACACTTCATCCCCTGCATCTTGCACTAAGCGCTCAAACAATAAAATAGCCATTTCCATCAATCCTTGTGCCTCACCATTCCTTGTATCATGAGCTGCATGAATTTTGCCTTCTAGTTCTGCCCACTCTGCAAACCAAGCATCTACTTTCTCTTTTTCGAGTGCCTCTACATTCACGCTTCCTTCACCAACCCTTTCTTTAAACGTTTTTGCCCTTCTCTACAATCATCAAGTAAAGGGCAAGTGTGACAGTTAGGGTTTTGAGCTTTACAATGATAACGACCGAAGAAAATTAGCTGGTGATGTGTTTTCGACCATTTGTCCATCGGTGTTTTTTTCATAATTGTTTCTTCGACTTCAAGCACTGAATCCTTCCACCGACAAAGCCCCAATCGCTTAGAGACGCGCTCTACATGTGTATCTACTGCAAGTGCAGGAATTTCAAAAGCAACAGACAACACGATATTAGCAGTCTTACGACCAACACCAGGCAATGTAACTAGTGCTTCTCGACTTGCAGGTATTTCTCCCTCGTATTCCTCTAATAGCCTTTGACATAATGCTTGAATATTCTTTGCCTTATTTCGATACAAGCCAATGGAGCGAATGTCCTGTTGTAGCTCTTCTAAGGATACAGCTAAGTAATCTTCCGGCTTTTTATATTTTTGAAACAATGTTTTCGTTACTTTGTTTACAAGTACATCTGTACATTGTGCCGATAATAACGTGGCAATAGTTAGTTCAAACGGATTGTCATGTACTAACTCACAATGTGCATCAGGAAACATACGATCCATTTCCGCTAGACAATGCTCCCATTGTTTTTTTGTTAACATGTCGGAAGCCTCCTATTCTCTTTCTTCTAACCAATTATAAAATGGTACTTTATTTGTCGACTGCGTTTCTTGCTGCATTGTTCGGACTGGCGGTCGGTTAAATGTTTGTTTTTCCCGGAACTGCTCGCTTTGCTTCTGTGCTGCCTGTGGTGTCACAATATTTTTCTTTTTCCACTCCAGTAATATTCGATCTATATAACGAATACTTAGCTTGCCAGCAAATACAGCCTCCTTAAGCGCCTCCTTAATAAGCGCCGGACTGTGCTTATCCTCATCTAACCAAGATCCGATTTTTTCTAGCTCTAAAGGAGATAAAAGACGCCCCATTTCCTCTTCAAATAATCGGAATATTTCACCCTCTTCTTGTCGAAGTGATGCTGCTGATTTTTGATGTTCCTTCATTTCAATCATCTGCATAATACGCTCCCAAAGTGGGTAAACCGAATATTTTTCATATAGTTTGCCATTCGCATCGACATCGCTTGTTATTTCAAGGAAACCTTTTTGCATTAATCGCTGTAGTCGTGAAGTAATGTCATTGCCAGGCATTGTCAGACGATTCATCAGGTCATTAGGCGTAGGAAAATCATTCCCCTCCATATGGAACGCAAGTAAATGCATCACAATAAGTGCCTCATCATCCTCAATATTTAACTCCTTATAAAACTGAAAAAACAGCTGAGGAATTTGGATCATTCTCTGCTCAGTCCATGTACGGAGTCGATCGTTATTTGTGCTCATATTATACTTGACTCCTTTTTCTATCGTAAGTAGAAAAGCCGCGTAGACACATCACTACGCGACTTTTTTTAATTTTAACTGCTTTGACGTGCAGCAAAACCTTAAACAAAACTAGGTATTACTTATGGATATAAGCGATTTAGTAAACGTGGGAATGGAATCGTTTCACGAATATGCTCCGTGCCAGAAATCCAAGCCACCGTACGTTCCAATCCAAGACCGAAGCCTGAATGTGGTACAGAACCTTGTTTACGTAGCTCTAAATACCATGCATAAGCATCTAAAGATAATTGATGTTCTTCAAGACGTGATTTCAATAAATCATAGTCGTGAATACGCTCAGAACCACCAATTATTTCACCATAACCTTCTGGTGCAATTAAATCTGCACATAATACTACATCATCACGGTCAGGATGTGGTTGCATGTAGAATGGCTTAATGCCTACTGGGTAACAAGTGATGAATACAGGTTTATCAAATGAATTAGCAATTGCTGTTTCATGTGGTGCACCGAAATCATCGCCCCATTCAATATCGTCAAATCCTTGCTCATGTAATAATTTAATAGCATCATCGTAAGAAATACGAGGGAATGGTGCTTTGATATTTTCAAGTGTTGAAGTATCACGACCTAGTCGCTCTAATTCTAATTTGCAGTTTGCCAGAACTGATTGCACAATGTGCGCTACATACTGTTCTTGTACTTCTAGGTTTTCTTCAAATTCCACAAATGCCATTTCTGGTTCAATCATCCAAAACTCGATTAAGTGACGACGTGTTTTAGATTTTTCTGCACGGAATGTAGGACCGAATGAGAACACTTTACCTAATGCCATCGCAGCCGCTTCCATATAAAGCTGACCAGATTGAGAAAGATAGGCATCCTCATCGAAATATTTTGTGTGGAATAGCTCAGAAGTACCTTCTGGAGCTGACCCAGTTAAAATCGGTGGGTCCATTTTTGTAAAGCCATTGTCGTTGAAAAACTCGTAAGTTGCACGAATAATTTCGTTACGAATTTTCATGATCGCATGTTGCTTACGAGAACGTAGCCATAAGTGGCGGTTGTCCATTAAAAACTCTGGACCATGTTCTTTTGGCGTAATAGGGAAATCAGTTGCAGCATGTAGTACTTCAATACCAGTTACAGCAATTTCACAGCCAAAGCTTGAACGCTCATCTGCTTTAACCTCGCCCGTAATGTACATTGAAGTTTCTTGGGACATACCTTTTGCAATGGCAAAAATTTCTTCGCCTACTTCTTCTTTTACAACAACGCCCTGAACAAAGCCAGAACCATCACGTAATTGTAAGAAGGCAATTTTCCCACTTGATCGTTTGTTTGCTAACCAAGCTCCTAGCTTGACGGTTTCACCGATATGCTTTGGCATATCTTGAATCATAATTTTTTTCATAGAAATCCTCCAAAGTTCAATCAATTGTGCCTTGGCATAATGGAATCGGCTTTGTGCTTAGGCCTGCATGACGCAGGTCAGTTAGCCGTTATCGCATGGATGCGATGGTTTTAGGCTAACATCCCCTAAGAACTCCTTTCCGATTCCATGACATCCGCCGGAGGCTTTAGGCCAACAAGATGTTGGTCACTCAGTCGTTGCCACAGGACGTGGCGTTCTTAGACTGAGTTCCACTATTTCAGCGGGCGTTTGGACCCCCTCTGAAAAATAGCTTACATTCGCATTCATCTCACCACCTATAGAGGTGGGCGACTTCTGTACCTGTCGCTACGCTTTCGGTACTAAAAAGATCTGCTGAAAGATGTTAAAAGGATTAGTCTTGCCATTTTGATTTTACAAATGTATCAATTCGACGGACTGCCTCTTCTAATAAGTCTAAAGATGTAGCATAAGATAATCGCATTGTAGTTGGTGCACCAAAACCAGAACCTGGAATCACTGCTACGTTTGCTTCTGTTAAAATATCCGAAGCGAATGCATCTACTGAATCATAACCAGTGTGAGCCATAGCTTCTGCTACATCTGGTAATAAATAGAATGCACCCTGCGGTTTTAAAACGTTGAAGCCAGGAATTGCACTTAACTGTGGATAAATTTTTTCAAGACGAGATTCGAATGCTTGACGCATTTCTTCTACAGCGTCTTGTGGTCCATTATACGCTTCCACTGTTGCATACTGTGCAGTTGTTGTTGCGTTCGATGTAGAGTGCGATGCAAGATCGGTCATTGCTTTAATAATGTCCGCATCCCCTGCAGCATATCCGATACGCCAGCCTGTCATAGAGTGAGATTTTGCAACACCATTTACAACGATTGTACGTGCTTTCACTGCATCAGATAGCTGTGCAATTGAAAAATGCTCAATACCATTGTATACAAGCTTCTCATAAATTTCATCTGACACGATTAAAATATCTTTTTCTTCTGCAACAGCAGCAATTTCAGCAATCTCTTCACGAGAATAAATCATACCTGATGGGTTGCTAGGAGAGTTAATAATAACTGCTTTTGTTTTATCTGTCACAGCAGCTCTTAATTGATCCGCAGTAATTTTATAGTCTTGCTCACGTGTTCCTTCAACATAAACAGGTACACCGCCCGCTAATTTTACTTGCTCAGGATAAGATACCCAATAAGGAATTGGAATAATAACTTCATCGCCCTCGTTTAAAATCACTTGGAATAAAGTATACAGAATATGTTTTGCTCCAACACCTACAATTACTTCATTCGGCTTGTATGTAAGATCGTTGTCGCGTTGAAGTTTATCAATAATCGCTTTCTTAAGTACTGGAAGACCGCCAGCAGGTGTATATTTTGTTAAACCTTTTTCCATCGAGTCAATGGCAGCATTTAAAATATTTTGTGGCGTGTTGAAGTCAGGCTCACCAGCACCTAGACCAATAACGTCAATACCTTGCTCTTTTAATTCCTTTGCTTTCGCAGTAATTGCTAAAGTTGAAGAAGGTGTTAAAGTTTTTACACGGTTTGCTAATAAATTTTTCATACGAGATCTACTCCTCTTATAAATTCGTAATGCGCTTCCACCAGTCGCCGTCCTTAAACATAATATAGACATAGTTGAGCTTATCGCGATCGTTTAGGTATGTAATTTCCCAAACAGCACCTGGCTCCTCATAGCCTAATTTGATATTAAGGACTTTTTGTACATTGCCTTCTTTTTTCAAAACCGATAATGCCTGCTTTTCCGTAATACCATCTTTTAAAAGTACTTCCTTAATTGAATCTGCTTTTAGATTCGTCGGAACAAAGACAGCTTTTTTATCACCATATTCATCTGCCCCGAACACAGTGACATACGAATGTTTGCCATTATATGTGTAAGACTCCGAGACAATCGCGAGGGCTTTGGCATCGAGTGCCAACTGTTCAGCCTGCTCTTCAATTGAACGGAATGGAGCCTCGGCTTTCCAGAGTACTAAAATACTAATGACAAGTGACAATGAAACTATAAAGACAGAAATGAAAATCAACCAGTTTTTCATATATTCACCTTAAGTTTCACATCTAGCGTATTCTTTAACACGATTGCCTGATGCTTCTGCATGTCTATAACTGCGTATACATTCATTTTGCTTTCCATTTTTGCCAACCTGCTTTCTTTCCTCATACCACAACATTATACAACAATTTTGTGCTGTCGTGTTTCTTAATTTCATATATTGTACGTTGATAGAATAACGTTTTCAAATGATTCGGATAGTAATTTTTTCTTTTTCGTGTAGCCCTTAAAAAAGAAAACCCTTTCAATGGAAAAATTCCTATTCACAATTGCAAATAGGAAACAAAATTTATCGCTAAAATCCTATGATAATCCATAAAAAAACAAAGTAGGACGACGGTCATTTAGCACTGTACAAGCATTGATATAAAAGTTTTTTGTAATTGATACAAACGCGCATGCCCACACCTGTTGCTGTCGCTTCGCTTTTACACATAAATTGCCACAGGACGTGGCGTTCTTAGACAGCGTTCTTCTATTTCAGCCTATCCCTCGCTTTCGGCACAAATGATATTTGCTGAAATAATTAAAATGGAGAAATTTTTTTATAAGTACAATTATCTCCATTATTGTCCTAGTTGCCTATTGTTTTTACCCATATGATGAGGTAATGAGCAATTTTAAGAATTGAAAAGGGACGTGATGTTTTGACTAAAGAAGTTAATCCTACAGATCCAGAGACAATACCAAAATTTGTGGATGAGCTGCCAAAACCGGTTACCGCTAAACCTAAATATTATAAAGGCCAACAGAGAAAAAATTATTATGAACTTAAAATGATGCAAGCAGAGCATTCTTTCCATAAAGATTTCCCCAAATCAATCATATGGGGCTATAACGGACTTTATCCCGGACCGACAATTGAGGCTACAAAAGACAAAAGCATTTATGTTAGATATAAAAATCAATTGCCCTTAAATCACTTTTTACCGGTTGATTTTTCACTGCATGTGGCAAACGATTCAAAGGAAGTAAGAACTGTTACACATTTACATGGTGCAAATGTAGATTGGGAGAGTGACGGACATCCCGATGCATGGTATACAAGAGATTATGCACAAACAGGTCCAAAATTCAATAAAGAAATACATGAATATACTAATCATCAACCCGGCGCGACTCTGTGGTACCATGATCATGCAATGGCACTAACTCGTTTAAATGTCTATGCGGGATTAGCCGGTTTTTATTTACTTCGAGATTCGCTTGAGGAGCGTTCTAACCTACCTTGTGGTGACTATGAGTATCCCATCTTAATACAAGATAAATCGTTTAATGAAGACGGCTCACTTTTCTATCCAGATGAACCACCATTCCCAGTTTCCGTTCATCCATCTATTACACCTGGCTTTGTTGGTAATACCATCGTTGTAAACGGGAAGGTCTGGCCATATTTAAATGTCGAACCTCGTAAATATAGATTGCGTTTTCTCAATGGTTCCAATAGAAGAGGTTATGTCATTAGCCTTTCAAACGGTGATCCTATGATACAAATCGGAACAGACGGAGGCTTTTTAACTACGCCTCAAGAAATTCAATCTGTCGAATTATTGCCGGCAGAACGAACAGATGTTATAGTCGATTTTTCATCATATGAAGGTCAGGAAATAATGTTAGTCAATTCTGATGAAGATTTCATTGATGAACATACACGGGTAATTATGCAGTTTAAAGTGTGTCTTCCTCTAAAGTGTGAGGATACTAGTGAAATACCAGAAAGACTCGCAGTATCAACGGATTTACATTCTCACGATGCACATATCGAGAGACATTTACCATTAACTGCTACGACAGACGATTTTGGTCGACCAATGTTATTATTAAATAATCGTATGTATCATGATCCTACTACCGAAAAGCCTGCACTTGATAGTATTGAGATTTGGAATTTTATTAATGCCACGAGGTTTGATCACCCTATTCATCTACATTTAATTCAATTTAAAATACTAGAACGACGCCCTTTCGATATGGAGCTATATCAAACTGAAGGTAGACTGGAATTTACAGGACCCCCTGAAAAACCGCATAACTATGAGCAAGGTTGGAAGGATACTGTAAAAGCGGAAGCAGGGAAGGTTACGAAAATTATTATGCATTGGAAAGATCATGTCGGCCAATATATGTGGCATTGTCATGTCCTAGAACATGAAGATCATGACATGATGCGACCAATACTCGTCACGAACGAATTTCACCCTGTGCAAGAGCCACATCATGCTGAAATCCAGCATGAAATAAAACATGCGCAACGGCAACATGATGACTCTACGATTGTTTTGGGCAATAATGAGCACGCTGTACCGTTCTTGAACACTTCTCCACACATCACGCCAGTTGAAGAAATTGTAGAATACTCTCAAGCTTCTTTGCAAACAACGTATTTAGAAGATGAAATAGCACATACTCCGCAAACTACCCCTTTCTTAGCTAGTAAACAAAACAATACTCACTCTACTGAAACAGCTTATTTAGAAGACAATGTGGAATATAATCAGCTATCTTCACCACTCTTGAACAATACTCAAAATATCACGTTTTCAAAAATAGAACTGCCACAACATCAAATTATTCGTTCCGATATTGAAAGCATCCCTCAACCAATCTTCCCGTCTGACGAGTTTCAATCTCGACAAAGAATACCTGCGAGGCGTCGGAGAAGATGGTACTAATGTCACCAATATAAAAGGCTCGGACAAAACTGCAAACTCTTAAAATGCGCGAGATATCAATTTTAGCAACATGATTTCCCGCGCTTTTCTGATGTGATAAAAATCTTTTTTGAAAATATACTTACGTCCCTACCTTTCTATGATTTTATGCCTTTTTAATTAAACTATAAAGAATAGGGACGATAAACAATGTTAAATAAGTAGATAGTCGGCCTATAACTACAACATAAGGAGAATTTGAGCATTCGAAATAGCTATCGGGATTAATGCACCCATTGTTGCAATTGCTGTCATAAAAATTGGGCGAATACGTACGCCCCCTGCTTCAATTAAAGCTTTTTGCTTGGTCATACTTCCCTAAGCAACACATCTACTTCTTTTATCTACAAAAAAGAGCCCCTTTTGCTGTGCATTAAGAGACTCAAAAGTTAATCATATGAAAATGATTGTCAGTATTTAAAAAAGTAAAACATTGTGCAAAAGATTTCTTATGAATTATTCTGCTACTTCCTCGCTCTTTTCAACGCGTAAAATTCTCTTTGTTGCCATTGCCATCATTACCATGACAATACTAATCATTAAAATAGGAACGTAGACTTTAACACTAAATGCTTCAAATAAAAGGCCATACAATATTTGGCCAATCGGTGCCATACATTGTGAAACGGCGATGATGATAGCCATGACCTTCCCTAAGTTTTCATTAGGCGTTTCTTTTTGAACAAGTGTAATCACATATATTGAAATAACGGTCAAAACCATAGCTATAACAAGCGCACTACCGACAAATAAAGTATAAGACGGATAATATCCTATATGAAGGATGAGTGGCGTAACTGCTAGAGCCATTGGAACAATCAATAAAGCAGTGATAAACACCCAAAAGTATAAATTATTGATACCCATTTTTTTCGCAAAGTACCCCATTGATAAAGCGCCTAAAATTGTAGCAAAATCGATTAATCCCATCCCTATTCCATACAATGTATCACTACTTTGCATTGTAACACGCAGAATAATCGGTACACCTACGACAAACAGCGGTGTTAAAAATAAATTTAATAATGCAGCTAAAATCATACATTTGAATATAAAAGATTTCTTCACTACATAACTAAAGCCTTCTTTCAAATCATTTACAAGCGTCGGAATAATATGTCTATCCTGTTCTCGTTGCATAAATGGTATATGGATAAACATCTCTAATATAGCAGAAAGGAAAAAAAACACACCACTCACTATGACAAGCACTTTTAAGCCTATTAAACCGTAAAGTATTCCGCCTAATACAGGAGCAGCTACATTAGACAATGATTGAATACCATTGACTATTCCATTAGCTTGCTCTAGTTTCTCCTCTTCTACAAGTACCGGAATACTGGCCATGACTGCTGGTGCATACATAGCACTAACAAAGGAAAGAAGCACCATCACAACACCAATAAGCCAAATAGAACTATTACCATAAGCTAGCATTGCAAAGAAAATAAAAACGATTATGCTACTCGTAAAGTCAAAAATCACCATTAAATTGCGTCGATTAAACCTGTCTGCAATTGCTCCTCCTAGCGGTGCTAGTAAAATTGGGATACTCGATATCGCAAATAGTACCGCAAAAAGATCTGCACGTCCTGTAATATCTAGCACATAAAGTGATAAGGCAAACCTTAAAAGCGCAGATCCTAATATCGAAATAATTTGCCCAATCACCATAAGATTAAAATCTTTTGAAAAGCCTTTTCTTTTATTTTGTGATTCCATTCATTTGACCCCTTCCTTTACCATTCATTGCGCCTTTGATTGTAAGAAGAAAGACATTACTAAAAATACTGATAGTACTTAACCAAATGAGCCATTCTATTTGCACATACCAAGACATTATTAGCAATAAGACCCCCACGATAATGGATACATAATTTCCAGTACGATTAATGTTTGATTTCCGATAAAATTTTTCCTTAACCTCAAACGTAGATTTTTTTATTTTACGTTTCATAAAATAAACTTTTTATTGTAACTTCTGCTTAGTATCTTTTGCTTTTTGAGGGTAAAAAAATGTTATAGCTCCTTTAGTCACGGCGTTCTTCATCTCCATATCGTCTTTTTAATAACTCAGTAAAAACTCTCTCTTGGAAGTCTGAAATCTGTTTTGGCTCCTCGATCTCCATATTTACCGTTTCTTCATATCCGTCTAGTTCCTCACCGTCAAAGCGATAGAGTTTTTGTAATAGCTTCCATAATGTTTCAATTTCCTCTGTTGTAAAGTCTTTAAAGATATCTGCTAAAAAGTAAGTAGACTTCTCCGAACAAGCAATTAAAGCTGTTTTTCCCTCTGAGGTAATCTCGACATTGATCGACCTTTTATCTAATTTACTTGGTACCGTTTGGACATATCCTTTTTTCACAAGACTCGTTATTAACTTATTCGCAGTCTGCTTAGTTGTACCAAGCTTTTTGGCGATATTTACGAGTGTTGTATTTTCTACTGGTAAATGCGCAATAGCAATAAGAGCCATATGCTGTCTCGACGTTAATACTTCTAAATATTCATCTCCTTTTATTTGGACTTTATTGACAACTGAAAACAATGTCGCATAACTTTGCTGCATAAAATGCAATTCCTTCAATAAAAGCTGTAAATCCATATGTAGCACCTCGCTATTTAGTCACCATGTTTACTAAATAATACACAATAGCATTATTAACGTCAACATGGTGACTATTGTTTTTTGAATAAATCAAACATCCAATAGACCGACTGTCGGTTTATAATATTATATGGTATTCCTCCAAAAAAAGGAACTTATTTTAAACATTCCCCTTAAAAAAAAAGCTAGAAAAATTTCACGCAGGAACAAATACCTATTAACTTAATCTCTAAATATGTAAAAAGTAATTTTTATCATAGAAGGTACTACCAATATTTCTTTTTATAGTATATTATATTCGGTGTTTCCTTTTATTGAAAAACTTGATTAAATAGGTGATTTCGTGAATCGATATTTTCAACTTTTATTCCTTTGCCATAGATTACCGAGTCGATCTTTTTTTTACAGAGGTGTTCAATTTCCAATTTGCGCACGTTGCACAGGAATTTGTATAGGATATATAATTGGCATTATATTGGCATTATTTAAAATTTTACCCTTTTTTTATGCGCTTATTTTAACAATTCCAATGATTATAGACGGAACGGGGCAATTATTTAATAAATGGCTTAGTACTAATAATCGGCGATTAGTAACGGGAATATTCGGGGGAATAGGCATTGTTTTTATGATTTTACACGCCGCTCTCATATTTTGGAAACTAACTTTGTATCTCTATAAAAAAGGAGAATATATTGGTTCATTAATTTTTAACTAAGGAGACTGAAAATGTTTTGTACATATTGTGCATCCAATCTATCAGAACACGCAGAAATTTGCACAAATTGTGGTGTTAGAAAATTCAAAGTGTATAATTACTGTCATAATTGTGGGAATGAATTAAATGCTTTACAAGAAATGTGTACTTCATGCGGTATTATTTTAAAAAATTCTTCAAAAGGTACTCATCCACTAGTTCCTACATTACTTACATTTCTAATACCTGGTGTAGGCCAAATCATTAATAATCAAATTGGTAAGGGATTTCTTTGCTTATTTATATCTATAATATTCATTATTTTCATTCCTTTTCCTATAGGATTCATTATGGTTGGTATACCCATTTTAATTGATGCTTATTTAATCGGGAAAAAAATATATGAAAGAAAAGCAGTAGGAAAATGGGAATTCTTTTAATTTTAGGAGGTATAATTTAAATGTTTTGTCCACACTGTAGTGAAGAAATTGCAGCACAAGCAGAAATTTGTCCAAAATGTGGTGTTCGTGTACATAATACATCCGAAGAGGATAAACCAAATATAGCTATTAATATCCTTTCCTTTTGTTGTACACCGCTTTTAGGGATTATTATGTATTTTGTATGGAAAAATGATAAGCCTAAAGCAGCTAAATCCGCTTTAGTATGGGCGTTGATTGCAATAGGCTTATATGTAGTATTAATGGTTTTATTTGGAATAATAGGGTTTGTACTTGGTTCTATGGACGAGTATAATTATTAAAAAAAACTAGGAATTAGCTAGTCGACATCTTAGAAAGCGCGGGACATCAATTTTAAAACATTGATTCCTCGCGCTTTTCTGATGTATTTTTTTCCATCCTAAAAATTTACTTATGTCCAGCCTCATTTCATAGTTACTCCTTTATTTAATATAATAACCATACTACCTATCCTCATTATCTCCTCATTTCATATTCAGTTCATATTGACATGCTATAGTTAGTCATAGAAAAGATTCATGTTTTATTGTTGATGAAATCAAAGGAGGATTTACTGTGCAGGAGGCAGCAAAAGATACGACAAAACTGAAGGATTGGCGGCGCTTTATTCGCTTAGTCAAACAGGCTGAACCACCAATATGGCTTTTAATTATTGCATTAATAATGAGTTTAGCAACTACGGGCGTAGGCTTTATCGTTCCGTTATTTACAAAGAAATTAGTCGATGGTTTTTCATTAGCATCCCTTGATTATTGGCAAATACTTTTGTTAGGGATTGCATTTATCGCGCAGGCTATTGCGGGTGGACTTTCCATTTATTATTTAAATCGTGTCGGACATCATGTTGTTGCGAAATTACGAGATCAGCTTTGGAGAAAGCTACTTCATTTACCAATTCCTTATTACGATGAGAACGATACAGGTGAAACATTAAGCCGTGTGACGAATGACACAGCTGTTGTTAAGGATCTCATTACGGAACATCTTGCGAACTGTTTTTCGGGCGTACTATCTATTATTGGATCAATCATCATTCTATTAATCTTAGACTGGAAAATGACCTTAGTCATGCTAATTGCTGTTCCGCTTGCTATGGTTATTTTAATGCTATTAGGAAGACGAATGTTTGTCATTTCAAAAGGGATGCAAGATGAGACAGCAAAATTTACGGCTGTGCTTAATCAAGTTTTACCTGAAACGCGATTAGTAAAAGCGTCAAATGCCGAGAATATTGAATATGAGCGTGGCAAGAAAGGCATTACAAACCTTTTTACGTTTGGCTTAAAAGAGTCTAAAATCCATGCGCTTATTTCGCCTCTCATTTCGTTTGTATTAATGTCAGTCCTTGTGGTCATTATTGGTTACGGCGGTATACGCGTTTCTTCAGGAGAGCTTACAGCAGGCGACATGGTGGCCTTTATTTTGTATTTAATCCAAATTATTATGCCGATGACCCAATTAACGATGTTCTTTACACAGCTTCAAAAAGCAATGGGTGCTACGGGGCGAATTAGTGCATTACTTGAGCATGAGGAAGAACATATTTTCGAAGGACACACAGTAGAAAAAGTGGATCAACCGATTTATGTAAAAAATGTTGACTTTGCTTATGGAGAAGACCTAATTTTATCGAATATTAATTTTACCATTGAACCAGGTCAAGTGACGGCCATCGTAGGACCTAGTGGCGGGGGAAAAACAACAATATTTTCTCTGTTAGAAAGATATTATCATCCTGTTAACGGACGTATTACACTTGGAAAAACCCCTATCAACATGTACTCGCTGCATTCTTGGAGAAGCCAAATCGGCTACGTTGCTCAGGAGAGTGCACTGCTGTCTGGTACCATTCGTGAAAATATTTGCTATGGCATTGACAGAGAAGTGCAGGATGAAGAACTTAATAAAGTTGCTAAAATGGCCTATGCCGATCAATTTATCAATGAATTACCAGAGCAATTTGATACAGAGGTAGGAGAACGAGGCATTAAGCTTTCTGGTGGTCAGCGACAACGAATCTCTATCGCAAGAGCACTTTTGCGTGACCCTCAAATATTAATGCTAGATGAAGCAACATCTAGTCTAGATAGTAAATCGGAAATTTATGTTCAAAAAGCTTTAGATAATTTAATGCAAGGTAGAACAACGCTTGTCATTGCACACCGTCTTTCGACAGTAGTAGATGCAGATCAAATACTTTTTGTGGAAAAAGGACATATTACGGGCAGTGGCACACACGAGTCTCTATTTAAAACGCATAATATGTATCGGGAGTTTGCCAAGCAACAATTACGTATGAAAGAGGAATAACGAAGGGATTTGTTAGCATGACAAAACTATTAGTAGTAGATGATGATGCGCATATTCGGGAATTAGTTAAAGTATTTTTACTAAATGAAGGCTTAGAGGTAATTGAAGCTATGGACGGTGTGGATGCACTGTCCAAATTGGATACTGAAAAGGTGGATATGATTATAATGGATATTATGATGCCTAATATGGATGGCTGGGAATTATGCGAAGAAATACGTTCATTTAATGATAATCTACCTATCTTAATGTTAACTGCAAAGGGAGAAACCTCGCAAAAGGTTAAGGGTTTTCATCTTGGAACAGATGATTATCTTGTTAAACCATTTGAGCCAGCAGAGTTGATTGTCCGTGTGAAATCGATACTTAAAAGATACCATATTTCCCTATCTCAGCTTGTGGAAGCTGGCAATATTAAGTTAAATCGAAATACACATGAAGTCTTGTATAACGGTGAATCTTTAACACTTCGTTTAAAGGAATTTGAACTATTATTTACGTTAGCAAGCTATGCCGGAAAAACTTTTTCACGTGAAAAGTTAATTGAAGAAATTTGGGGATATGATTATGAAGGTGATGAACGGACAGTCGATGTTCATATTAAAAGACTTCGTCAACGTTTCCCCCAAGAAACAAGCGGATTCTCTATTCGTACAATTCGCGGCCTAGGCTATCGATTGGAACTTATTTCATGAAAAGACTAAAAAATTTTTTAAAGCTTTTTTTAACTTTAATGCTTCTTCTTATCATTAGCATCTTCTTTGCTTTTATTTCCTACCACATAACGTCCTGGATTTATGATTGGTTAGGCGAACATCCACAAGGTTTCTGGCTGCAATTATGGACGGTAGTTGGTGTTTTTGTGCTCTTTGCTTGTTCAGCCATCATCACCTTTTTAATAGGGCTAAAAAGACAACGGAACTATTGGAATACGATTGTAAATGCATTAAGCAGGATTGCTAAAGGTGATTTTACTGTTAAATTAGATCTGAAAACAGATGAAGATCAATTTGGTCAATTAATACATGGCATCAACCATATGGCAGTCGAATTAGGTGAAATGGAAAGAATGCGTCAAGAATTTATCTCGAATGTATCTCATGAAATTCAGTCGCCTCTAACATCTATTAACGGCTTTGCTAAAGCATTGAAAAACATTGACCTCCCTGAGGATAAACGACAGCATTATTTAGCCATCATTGAGATGGAAAGTAATCGACTATCAAAAATTAGTGACAATTTACTAAAGCTAACGTCGTTAGAATCACAACACCACCCCTTTGAGCCAAGGCATTACCGACTCGATAAGCAATTACGTAATGTCGTACTAACGCTGGAACCAAATTGGCTAGTCAAAAATATCGACATGGATCTGCAATTAGAAAACATTTCGGTCATGGCTGATGAAGATTTAATGAATCAAGTATGGATGAATTTACTAAGTAACAGCATTAAATTTACTCCAGCTGCTGGTACCATTACGATATCTATGACAAAACAAATGGATGCAATCACTATCAACATTCATGATAACGGTATCGGTTTAACAGTAGAACAACAAAAGCATGTATTCGAAAGATTTTATAAAGCAGACCAATCAAGAACTGCTGACAATGGCGGAAGTGGCTTAGGACTATCTATAGTAAAGAAAATCATCGATATGCATAACGGAACAATTACTGTTGAAAGTATACCAGCTGAATTTACAACGTTTTTTGTAACACTGCCATTAGAAATCAATGAGACTCGTGCAAACGATTAGGAGATTCTTTCTTCATCTGCATGAGTCTATTAGGCAGCTGAACTAACTAGTAAGCTACTTTTCTAAAATATTGATAAACTTTTTCAAGTTTTTTGCTTTGTCCCCCCTTCTTACTTTCCATATTGCCAAATTCAAAAAACTTCACTTGTTTAATACCAACAAAATTAAATAACGCTCTTTTCATTAATATTTTATGCGCATTATTGAGCAATAATAGTGGATATTTTGTTGGCCCTTTCATTGTCGAAATACAGACCACTGATTTTCCTTTTAGAAGCCCCTCAGGAAATAGTCCCTTTTTATCTTTATAGGCAAAATTGGCCGCAAATAATTGATCAATATACCCTAAAAGCATTGCTGGTGGTCTTCCCCACCATATCGGATAAACAAAAACGATTTTATCAGCCCACTTAATTTGTTGACGATATTTCTCTAGCTTCGGATCACGAAACATATCACGACGGCGTTTATGTTCATGAAATACTAAAATTGGGTTAAATTGCTCCTCGTATAAATCTAATACTTGAATCTTATTAATGAGCGGATTGTCATGACAACCCTTAATAGCCTCCTGTAAAAAAGCATAATTTAAACTTTTATGATTGGGATATGTATATATAATTAATGTATTCATCATAAGTCCTCCATTACTTATCATTTGATAATAAATAATAAACCGTCTGAATTTAGTTGTCAAATGATAATTGTTTTGAGATAAGTTTTTTGTTATCTTGTCAGTAAGAGGTGAACCCATTTGGACAAAAAACAATTATTTAATCAGTTCGTAGCTTTTACAACAGCGGTACACCAAGTAACGCACGAACTAACTCAAAATGTTAAAATCGATCATATTACACCAGTTCAATATAAAATTCTAGAATATATAACAGTAAGTCAGCCAGTTACACCTACTGAAATTAGTGATTGCCAGCATATGTCCTTACCTAATACAAGCCGTGAATTACGAAAATTACAGGAAAGAAAGTTTATTAAAAAAATTAGCGATACTGAAGATCGAAGAAAGCACTATGTTTGCCTTACAGAGGATGGAGAAAAAATAATGGGAGAAGCATTTGCCTGTATAGAAGAGCGCTTTCAACAACTTATCCAACATGCATCTAAAGAAGATATAGAGGACATTCATCATGCATTAAACGTTCTTAACGATAAAGTCTTTAACCCAAAATCATAAATAAAAACCTGCATGCTTTTCATTAAGACAAGCATTGCAGGTTCTTTTATTGTTTATTATATTGGCATAGAAAGCGTTCCACACCCGGGTATTTCTCTCCTAGGCTAGTTATGAAAAAACCATAGCATCGATAAAAATCTACAGCCTCATAATCTGTTTCTGCCACAATTGATGGGTACTTACTTGCTATAAAATGAATCATTTTACTGCCAATGCCTTTTCCTCTTTGATCAGCTAATACAGCAATATGCTTAATCTCACACTTTGATCAATTACGCCAAGGCGTAATTGCGTCCGGATTTTGAATTGTGCCCGCACAATTCATTCCTTTAAAAATCCGTGACATCCGCCGGAGGCCTTATCTTCATTCAATAAGTGTTTGGCAGAAAAGAAACACACTTTATTCATCTCGCCATCTTCAGAGGTGGAATACTTCTGTTGAATGAAGATAAACTGATTTGTTCTATCCCAATACAAACGACTATTCACCCCTAACTCCGAAACTATATAATGTCCTATTCGATAAAAGTATATTTTTCATACTCTTGTTGAAATTTTTACCCGAAGTTGCAAAAGAAAGTAGTTTTCTAATAGCTGGTGAAATAGTGTTTGCTTGAACTATATTCATATAACTTTCTCCTTAACTGTAGGTAGCAGGAATGACGACAGCATGACAAGCTTTTTCATAAAATTCGATTGGACCTGCTCCTCCGATAATAGCATATTCATAACCAATTTCGTGCATTTCTTTTAAACAATGATGGAGGAGAGAATATCCTATCCCCTTTACTCGATTAGTTTTAGCTACACCCATCGGGCCAAAATAACATTTTTTATTTTGATAAACGTCAAATCCTGCAAATCCAATAAGATCTCCATGATGATCAAAAGCTACATAGATGGGAGGCGTAGTACTTAAAAAGGCACTGTTAATCGTTTCTGACCATTCTTGCGAAAAATGACTTTCTACAAAATGAAGTAGCTTGCTTTTATCATCGCGATTGACTCTACGAATATTACTAGAAATCGAAACCGGGAATTGATAATTGTGAAGATGTGCAACCATATCCCGCGAAGTCGTACCAAGCTTTAAAATCATTTTCTTGTCTTCTTCTGAAACGAATTCGTCCAGCATATTCGCCCTTATTAACGCTTTAAGTAAGTGACCTTCATTTATATAAACCTGGTTATAGTTTTGCATATAAAAAGTCGCTTGTTCCAATACTGTTAAAACATCATTTGTTATAGGAACGTTAAATAAAGTATGGCTCGTAACTTTCTTGTCTGATTTTAGATCAAGTTCATGCATCAAATTTCTTATAGAAGCTTCATCTATCGTACATTTTAATACTATTTCGCCAAGGACCCCCTCTTTTTCTTTTAGACAAGCAAGTAAAAAATGAATAGGCTGTAACACTTTATGTTGTGAAGAGGCAGCTTCCTTTTCCGCATTCTTAAAGATTCTTAACATACGATTTGTTAATTTTATATTAACTGAATTCATATACTCTCATCCCTTCGTTTCATTTGACCTTAATGATCGAGCTATATGTAATTTTTAATTGTCAGAACTTATCGTATCATTAATTATTTTCTCTATAAATAAAATCCGAACTATTTAGCGGGAATTCCCCTTGTTTTTCAATTTAGAAAAATGCCAATACATCGTCACCCATTTGCTCTTTCTTAAATAGTATAAAGATGTATAGAAGGAGGAGACATAAGTGGAAGCAGCAGTGTTAGACAGGAAGTGGATTGAAGATCATTTTGAAACACTTCCATTATGGCAACAGTCAGCATATACCGACTTCGCTGCCATGGTTGCAGATGAAGCAAATACGTTTCCCTGTATTCCAGCTAGAAAAGGTTTTTTATCGAATGAGCTACGCTATAGTTTTATCGGAGATCCACGACAGGAGCAATCGATCAAGACGTTAGCACGATGCTTAAAAGAATACGATAAGTGTGCTAAAACGTTTGGTAAATATACAACCCATACTATTTTCTTTAAAACCCCTAATGATATGCATAAAAATTTTAATGTTGCAGATTATAGAAATTTATTTTGGTCTATTTTAAACAATTTGACGAAATTCGATGATATCGATTGGCCAACGGAAATTCCAACTGATCCAGCGCATCATGAGTGGGAATTTTGTTTTAACGGTGCGCCTTATTTTGTGTCTTGTGCAACGCCCGCACATAAATTGCGCAAGAGTCGTAATTTTTCTACTTTATTAATGGCATTTCAGCCACGCTGGATATTTGAGGAAATGAACGACACTACTGTCTTTGGTCGCAAGTTAAAAAAGCTTATTCGTCAACGCATTAACGAATACGACGCTATTCCAGCTCATTCTGATTTAAAATGGTATGGGCAAGAAGGTAGTTATGAATGGAAGCAGTATTTTTTAAGTGATGATAATAGTAGTGCATCGAAATGTCCTTTTTTACGGATGCAACATGCTCTTCAGAACAAAGAGCATTAAACATGCTTACTGTGTTTTTGCCTTTTCATGACAATGCAAGTCGCAATTCCTATGATGATGATAAAAAGCAGACTCACGAAAAAACCGAGTCTGCTTGTTTTTTCCCCTAACGTCCCAGACACCGTCACTACTATGAGCAACATCCCGATACCATTCTTCACATGCTCCCACTTTGACAGCTCCATTAGCTTTCTATATGTCACTAATATAAAGAGCCAGTTATAAATTAGCATTAAGCCTGCTGCTGTAACCAAATATTCAAAAATCTTTTCTGGCATAAGAAAGCCAATAATAATAGTGATGATTAAACCACTAGCTAAAAACAGAAATGCAGGAAATGGAATTTTCATCTTCCCTTTTTTCGCCAAAGCCGTTGGCGCATCATGATCCTCTGCCAAAGTAATGAGAATCGTAATAACTGCATATAACGAGGCTACCATTGTTGAAAAACCTGCAATAATTAACACACCATTAAAAATGTCTGCAAAAAAAGGAATGTGATAACCGTTAAGCGCTGTAATGAATGGGCTTTCCTCAATATTAAAGTCCTTCCAAGATACAAGTGCCAAGGCAAGCATAATAGCTATTATAAAAATGACAGTTATAGCAATTATCATGACTTTTCCAGCTTTCGGTGCTTCTTTAGGATTTTTTAAATCAATGACCATTAAACCCATAACTTCAATTCCACCAAATGCATAAAAGGCATATAGCAGCCCAAGCCATAGTCCTTTCACACCTTGCGAGAAAAATTCCCCATAATTTTCATACAATGCATCAAGTGTCGTTGATTCCGAATTAAATCCTTTTATTAGTAAGACAGCCGCTACTATAATAAACATCACAACCGCCGCTGCCTTTAACGCACCAAAAATATTTTGAAATTTTTCAAAGCCCTTCATACCCGTTAGAATAACGGCTAACCCAAGTGCAGCATAAATAGACGCAGCAACCCATAATGGAAGCGCCGGAAACCACAGCTTTGTGAAAATACCAAGCGCCGTCAATTGGCTACCCATAATGAGCATCTCAGAAATCAAGTAAATCCAGCCATTACTAAATCCTGCCCAATTGCCAAAAGCCTGCTTTGCATACGTACGGAATGATCCCTTATCCGGATTATCAACTGACATCTTAACAAGGGCATCATAGACAATATACGTAGCAATGGCCGCTAACAAAAAAGGAATCACAACAGCAGGACCACTCTTATGAATGGCCATACTTGTCCCAAGAAAAAAGCCTGTTCCTAGTGTACAACCTATACCGAGAAGCGAAAGCTGCCACCAAGATAACCTTCCTTTACTTGTTTTAGATGTCATTTTGATCAAGCCTCCTGCCTTTTTTTGGCTACTTTCTTAACAATGGCAATGTCATGCAACGAATGCCACCACCGCCTTTTTCAAGCTCTGTGACATCAATTTCTAGCAAATTTTTCTTTTGTAATAGTGGATGCTTCGTCCAGTGCTGCTTCGTTGCTTGCTTACTAATTAACAGTGTTTCGGGATTAAGATTAATAAAATTGATATCAGGGATTGTCTTATATTTTTCAAGCCAGTAAACATCAAAACCATGGTGATTTAAAAATTGCTCGGCCATTTCAAAACGATGTGTTCGAGTTGTGAACACGTGTACAGGAAAATACCGCATAAAGTTTTTAGCTATTAGCAAATTAGCGTTCGTCACATTGCAATTCATATCTAAATGCAGTGTATCGGAGCGTCTTGGCAAATCAATGATCGCAATTTCCGAAAACCCTTCTTGGAAGATACAATCCTTGATACTTTCCACAGCCTCTAACGTTGTTCTCATCCCAATATTAATAAGTACGGCATCCTTATTTAAAATCAGCACGTCTCCACATTCTAAAGCAGTCGAAGGTTGTTTATCTTTTTTTCCGGAAACCACTTTTCTAATAATGAGTGTGCATGTGGATACTCCGGACGCCTTAGCAAACTACCCACCGCTCCATAGAACATGCTATTTCCTATTACACAGGCTAGATCGCGAACAAAGTATCTATTAATAAGCTGTTCACTCACTGTTTTTACATCAGTTGATAGCTCTTCCGAATAATCAATAACCTTGACACCTGCATTTTCTAGTGTCGTCTTAAATCCCATGAAATTGTCCATTGCTTTTACATGATTAACAGCAGCATCCCATCCTACATTTTCAGCTATTGTTAAATCTGGTACATCGGAAGGTGCACAAAGCATAACAACCTTAAGTTCTTCATGCTCCGAACAACAATTCGGCTGAAATGAGTCCATCATGTATTCCCCCTGTCTTCATGACTATCTTTGTTAGCGTTACCATTGAGATTGGGATTATACAAATCAAAAGAGGATTTTTTTGTTATTTAGACAATTCATATATATAAGGAAAATACAATTTTAGAAATGAGTGGTACTATGGAATACTATAAATTTTTAAGACAATATGTAGGACACCAACCCATTATTTTACCTGGTTCAGTTGTAATAATTCTTAATACCACAAATGAAGTGTTATTACAAAAAAGATACGATGGAGGTTGGGGGCTTCCAGGTGGTTTGATGGAACTAGGAGAAAGCTTAGAAGATACCGCAAGAAGAGAAGTGTTAGAAGAGACAGGTTTAATTATAGAGGACCTAAAGTTATTAGGTATTTTTTCAGGTCCAGAATATTATCTTAAAGTTTCAAATGGGGATGAATTTTACTCAGTTACGGCAGTCTATTATACAAGAAATGTTAAAGGCGATTTAGTTATTGATTATAATGAATCAGAAACTATGCAATATTTCTCACTATTCAAATTACCGGATGGATTAGATGGCAGATATATTTAACCATATATAACGCAGTTAATTATAAAATAAGATTTAAAGAGAAAACTTATATGTCTTCTCTCATTAGAGTGTTGAAAAGCTGTTTTAAGTAAAAAATGCTACTTTTTATTTCATGGAAATCAATTCTAAATAAACTGTTTATTCCCAACTTTTATCAATGAAAATATTGGTGATAAGCTTGCTCAGCGTCCGTTTCGCTCGTAAATATTAACATATCATCTGTTAGCGGGTAATACGTCTCAAAGAGAAGTAGCGCTAGCTCCTTTGGATTATCTGGATTGTTCACTACTGCAGCTTCCTGTATGTTTACTACTTGCTGAATAGATGGATATTGATAAAAAATGAAAACTATATCCCCTGCCCTATATTGCTGTTGTTTCATTCCATCACCTTCCTATGCCTTTCTTCTAGTTTGGTGTAAGAAGAGATTAATTATCATTAAGTTTAAAAATTATTTAATTGCAAATAAAGCTCTTTAAATCAAAAGTGGCGGCAGATTCTTTTACATTATGGAACGCCTCCGTTTCATAATGTAGCTTTGTGCCAGATGGGGATGGCGCTTCGCCGACTGATCACCAGCCAGTTTCTCTTATAACATCAAAAAAGCAAGTCACCTTTTAATGATGACTTGCATTACTCTTCAATTTATTTCGTCAAATCAATTTTTTTATGCAATAAATAAATAGTCATACCACCAACAGTCATGGATAGCAACTCCCCAACACCTACAGTAAACCATGTCGCCCAAAAAGGAAAATCATTGAGAATTGTTAATTGTCCTGCAACGGTAAACATTGATACAGCGAAAATCAATGCAGTAATAACCATTTTCATTATATCATTTGTTATATTTTTCGTTACGCTGCGGCAAAGAATTAAAACTAGAAATGTCGCTATTCCACCAATAGGTACATCTAATACCCACGTTGGTGACATGAAATTTGCGAGTACTACTCCTAGCGTCACAGCTAATACATAGCGCTTATTATAGAGGGCCAGGTAGTTAAACATTTCCGACAAACGTAGTTGAACTGCCCCAAAACTAATGACTGACAATAAAACTGTTACTGCCACATATAAAGCTGCAACAAGTGCCGTCTTTGTAAGTTCGGTTACAGAAGCACGGCTGGAATCTTTTACAATAGATGTATGCAATTTTATTCTCCTTTGTAAAATAGCATATCCGCTATTTTAGTAATAACTACGGCCAAAGGAAGAGAGCTTTTCACCCTATCTGAAGTGCCGCAGTGCAAGCTGAATTTTGCTTACTTGCGTATTATAGCAGAACAATTTACGATTGAACAATACTATTTAGTGAGCCAACCGCCATCAATCGGTATAATTGCACCGTGTATATAATCAGCTGATGGACTAGCTAAATAAAGAGTTAAACTCGCCACTTCACTTGGTTGGGCCCAGCGCCCAGCAGGCGTTTCATCGGCGACCCATTTTGCAATCGCACCATCACCTTCAAAATCTGCTTTGTTCATCGGTGTTTGAATGGCTCCAGGTGCAATGGCATTGGAACGAATTCCTTCACGACAATAATCTAAGTCTAACTGCTTCGTATAGCCGACAATTGCATGTTTGGATGCTGTATACGCTGCGCCCCCACCGCCAGCAACAAGCCCAGCGATAGATGCCATATTAACGATTGTGCCTGATTTTCGTTTAACCATATGAGGTAATATTGTATTTGTCACAAAATAAGTACCTTTTACATTGGTATTCATAATTTTATCCCAAAGCGCCTCATCTGTATCAAGCGTTTTAGCAAAGCCATCTAATACGCCTGCGGTATTTAATAAAATATCTATCTGTTTAAAAATTGAAAGCGCCGCTTCAAATGCTTGCTCTACATCGTCCTTATTGCATACACTGCCTACTTTATAGGCAAATTGTTCAGGATATTGATGATGTAGACTTTCTAACCCTTGCTCATCTAAATCAAACCCGAATACACTCGCCCCATTTTCTAAAAATGCAATAGCTTGGGCTTGACCAATACCTGAAGCAGCCCCCGTTACAAATACCGTTTTACCGTTATATTCTTCAAACTTCATACATATCTCTCCTCAAAAAACAAAGAAACCACCTCATTTGAGATGGCTCTTTCGATTAATTGACAATTACCCAATCTTTCGCTAATAAATCACAGACTGTTGGTGTGAACATTGTATAGCCCTCACCACGTACATTAATTAAAAAATAAGGATTCAAAGCCTCGCCATCATGTTCGCTTTGTGCAACAAGCTTCACATATAATTCAGCACCGCCCCATCCTTTACGAATTACTTTTTCTCCCGCTTTTAAGCGTGGTAATATTTCTTCAAACGTCATTTAAATTCATCCTTTTATTTACTTGCTTTATCGGATTAGTATACTGGAAATCTCATATGTTGACAACCTATTCAATTATGCCTCAGCATAATTGTAGCTGTCCGCAACGGGTCAACAAAGCGGCCGGAATCATCTTTGTACTTAGCCTACGTGAAGTAGTCAGTTAGCCGTTAGCGCATAGACACAATGATTTTTGGCAACATCCTATATAAGAACTGCATTCCAATTCTGTGATATTTCATAGGCTAATAACTACTTGAAACAATTCGAGTTTAATGTAAATTCATCAACGTCAACGTTAGGGCCAAACTTTGACATTTCAAGCCTTCAAGTAATTTTCTCTACTCACCTTATATCAATCCATTTTCTTCTTCATTTGCACTTGCTCTGTCTTTACCTCTAGCCCATTCTCCATCAAATAGCTCGCCGCTGGATTGCTCGCTAAAAAGTTAACTGTAGCTAAATTTACTTTGTGATTTGTAATGCTTGCGATAAAGTGTGGTATATGTTCTACCTTGCCATTTTCTAATAACACTAACTGATAAAGCACTATGTGGTCGATTGCTCCATCCATATCCCATACGATTTTATATAACATATAACCAAGCGCTTCTTTATTCTCGTTGAAAAAAACTTTCGCTTCACCTTGTTTATTACTTTGCCAGCTACATTGCCAAGGAACATCTTCCTGGTAAAAAAATAAATAAGGAAGCTGCTCTGGCCGAATAGTTTCCACATGAATTGCGGCTCGTTCCTCTACTTTAGCTTCATATTCGCCACTTAAAAACAGCAATTTATTTGTAATTGTATAGCCATGCTTCTCATATAACGCAATGGCTACTTTATTCTCTTTTATAGCTTCAAGCGTTGTAACTTCTACATTCTCTCGTTCATAGATGGCGTTTGTTTCTTCCATTAAAACACGAGAAACACCTTGACCGCGATAGTCGGGAGAGATACCTGTTCCACCATTCCAAGCGATTTTCTTTCCATCCATTTCTCTAAAGCCATTTAATACAATGCCTACAGGATTATTTCGATCAAATGCGACAATTGAAAGCTCTGGCGATAATCCTTCTTTAACGAGGCGGTTTAAAAACATCTCTTCATTCATTTCTATTTGAACAAAATATCCCTCAAAGCCTTTATTCCAAGCTTTTAAAACTTCCGCTAAAGTGCACTGTGAGACTGTTTTTATTTCCATGCTTTTCCCCCATCCCTGCTTAATTAGAGCCATTACCTAAAAGTGGTAGATCTTCTAAAGTTAATTTTTTTATTATTTCATACCCATTTCCAGGACCATTTGGCCTAACAATAACCATTCCCATATTAGAAATATTCCCTAACCCAACATCTTCGGGAAAGCTATGGGCAACGATCACTTGATTCGTACCATGTGGTGGCTTTCTTTCTAACATCGATTGCAGATTTGATAATATATTTGTTTTTTCAACGATAGGTATGTTTCCACCCAATTTATAAATTTCATACCCGATTGGATCAATTTGGATATAGGCATATGGAAATGCGAGCTGTGCCGTTTCAATTGTACGACAAAACGGACTTGCGACAATCGGTGAACTGATCGGGATTTGATAATAGCGAAGCATTTGTCCAAAGTAAATGGCCTCCCTTCGCCCAACGTCAGACAAATTTCTTTGCGTATAGCAATCTTGAAAATTTAAATTTGTCTGATCTACCCCGACAGTCGCTTGGCCATGCCTCGCATACAAAATGAATCCACCCTTTTTCAATAAAGAAAGGATTGATTTATCCAAATATTTCATCTCCTCCTAATAGAGTACCATTTTGATTATTAATAATATATGAAAAGAATCGCTCAAAAAATGTAAAATGAAAGTTAAAAAAGCTTTTTACATAGTGAGAGTTACTTCAGCAGTAGAGCAGCTAATTTAATCCGCATTCCCTTTATTTGGCCGGTAAACCTCCCCATTTAGCCGTTTTGCGTAAGATGAAACTTTATTATATGGGTACCGTCTGGAAAATACGGGTTTGTAACGCTAAGCCCTTTCCCAAACGTTACCCCTTTAATTTAATCCAATTCATCAGATTTTTGAAATCTTATTCTATCCTTATTTGTTGGAATTCCATTATTTACTTTTTCCCATCTGCCATTTTTAAATAATTCGTATTGTTCAAAAGCAAAAGGCAATCCGTTTGCTGTTGATCAAGAATTCCACAATTTTATTGAGCACAAATAACTTTAAAGAGCCTTATTACAATAAAACGAAATCCACGGCTTTAGTGATTCTAGGGGGAGCAAGAAGATAATCTATAAGGGAATGTAAAAGGGCTTGGAGCAGTTCGAGGATTATGCTAAGTTTGAAGCTTTAAACGGATGGCAGATGAGTTAGGAACACGGCTAGAAGGAGTAGACTCGATAAAAGCAACTACTGAAATCAAAGATTAGCGAGGAATATAAAAACTATTTTAGAGAGCGTTGCTTAGAAATGCGGGCGTATTATAATTGCAAATAAAGCCGTCGGATTGGACGGCTTTATTTGCATTACTTTAACGCTTTATTTTTATGAAGTTTGGAAATTTACTTTATTGGAATGGTAACTATTGCTGTTGTCTCTAAATGTTTTGATGAATCGATAGAAATTTGACCGTCGTACTTATTAACAATTTCATTCACAATAAACAAGCCCTGCCCTCTTATTTTACCAATTCCTGGCTTTTTAGTGGAGAAACCTTGCTTGAATATTTGCCCTGCCTGTACAATATTTGGTCCAGTATTTGTAACCTTAAATTCATATTGATTATCATCAGCTTTACAGCAAATTGTAATTTTTCGTTGCTCTTCCGGTAATTCATTTGCCGCATCAATCGCATTATCTATTAAATTCGACAAGATTTTGATTAAATCCGTCGTTTTAATTTTATTAAATGCATCCTGTGAGACTGAAAAATCCATATCAATATTATGATTTTGTGCAGTTAGTTTTTTCGTTTGTAACAATATTGCCAAACCAGGATGATCAATATTTAATTTGAGTGACCTAATAGCCTGAACCTCTTTGGAAAGTGAAGATAAATATTGTTTGGCCTGATCAGGTTTGTCTAATTGCAGAAATCCATGTAACACTTGTATATGATTGGTGAAATCATGTCTTAAAGAGGACACGGAAGTGATTAAAGTTTTAATTTCTGCTTGATATGTATCCTCTGTCGCTCCAACTTCCTTCGCTACTTCTTTTTGATACCATCTCTGTAAGAAGAAAACAGAGCAGATAACGATTAAAATGAGCAAACCATTAAAAATAAAGATAAAAAGATTGTCTTTGATAACTTTTCCCTTGATGCCATTTAATGTGTCTGCACTAATATCAATTCCTATGTATGCAATAATCTTTCCTGCTTTATCTTTGATCGGTGCACCAACAGTTAAGTAAGACCCGTATATAGGATCTGCTATTACTTCTGTTACAAAAGTTTCTCCTTTAAAAGCTCTTTGCACTTGCATCTCGGGTACTGTACAGTCCATTCCGATATCAAAGCCTTTAGATTCAGGTGGTAAACCCATAATCATTGCTTTGGATACCTTTGGATTATCAATCTCTAATGTATAAACAAATAAGGCACCTATTTTTACTCTTGCATCATTTAAGTAATTTCTTAATTGCCAGTAATAATCGTTTTTCACAGGGTTATCTAAAAATTGTTTGTACGCCTCTATATCAATTGAAGATGCAATAGAACTAGCAGCTTCTAGACTTTGGTTAGCTATTGACTCTTCAACTGTCTTTTTCATTTTTATGTAGGATGTAAAGATGTTTAAACTTGTAAACAATATTAATAAGATAATTGATAGTAGTAAAATTAGTTTTATTTTTCGTGTTTTCATACAAACTGGTACTTCCTCATCTATAGACATGAATAATGCCTTAATTTAGTTGGGCTTGGCCTTCGCATAATGACGTCCGGAATCGGCTTTTTGTTATGTATAAGATTCCAGATTTTTCGCCTCTCTAAATAACACTATTCGTTCTTATCTTATCATCCCAAGCAAGTTTTGACTATTACCAACCCACTTTATTTGCCCCTTACTTTTGGGCTATCTCCTTCCCGTATTAATGTTGGAGAAGTCTTGTTCAGGACTGATAAAATTCTAAAACAATTTTTATTCTTCGAGCGAAACACCCTTCTAGTTGCAACCATTAGTTTAATAATCCTTCCCTAGAAAGTAAACTAAAAAGCCAAACAAACTTTTATCATGCCCCCTTTCTTATTATATATTACTTATTCCATTCCATCTTTGTTGTTTAGATCAATTCAACCTTTTAACCTTTTAGGAAGCGTTAGAGCTTCATCCAAATAATCTTTAAAGGAAATTGTAATCGGTTCAGCGTCCTCTCCTAAGATTGACGGACCCTTGAATATTTTTCTCCTTCATACTCGTTGCTTGAATTGTAACAATAACCATGTGGAAGTTCTCTTCCAATATATAATGTTGAACGAAAATCAAAGTTTCTAATTTAATTTCCGTCTTACAGCACATTTCTGGAAAGGTAATATTATAGCAACTATACATATCAATGACGGAATTCAGCGTTTGAAGCTAATCCAACGGCCAAGTCTTCCTTTTCTTGCAAAAGACTAAGGGCATGAAATCGTTTTGCCATTTGGATACTTTTTTCTTACCCTAATGTAATTGACTTTTTAAATTCATCGTAAAGCTTCAAGTTAATAAAAGGTCAAGTGAAATAAGATATAAAAAGATCAGGCCTATAAAAGCCCGATCTCTACATTTTAAATATTTATTTTTTCCTACTCGATGTCCTTGTCTTATCCTGTACATTTAAAAATTTAGGTCGCGTACGATAACCTGCTGGAGATAAGCGAAATAAAGATTTTTTTATCTCCTGCCAATCTAAATCTGCACCCATATTTAAGAATGGAACACCTAATACTCGTATATTCGCAGTATAAAGAAGTATGAAGAACACCGAAATGAAAAATCCAAATAACCCAAAAAAGGCAGATGCTAAAATGATGATAATCCTGAGAATGCTCATTGCTGTTACGATAGACTGATTGATAAGTGTATAGGCTGCAATACTGGAAGTAGCGATAACTACAATCATGGAGGGGCTCGTAACACCCGATTTAATGGCTGCATCCCCAATAATCAACCCCCCAACAACACTTATGGAACCACTAATAACATTGGGTAAATGTATATTTGCTTCTCGAAATAATTCAAACATAAAAAGCATCATTAATGTTTCAAGAATAGTTGGAAATGGGAGACCCGTTCTTGACTCAACAACTGTTGCCAACAGAATGAATGGCAATTGCTCTTGATGGTAGGTTGTAAGTGCAATCCAAAAACCTGGTAAAAGTACACTTATTAAAATAGCTATTATTCGTAGTATACGCTCCATAGAACTTATAATAATCGGATACTCATTATCCTCACCGGATTTAAAGAGTAACATTGAATTTGTAGGTGTAATAACGGCGTATGATACACCATCAACTATGATAATAATGCGCCCTCTACTTAATGCTTGCACAGCATAATCAGGACGTCCAGTATAATCATGTCTTGGTATAATTTTAGTGCTTTGTTCAATTCTTTCCATCAATAAATCCCCACTAAATACAATATCCGTATCAATTTGCAGTAGCTGTAATTTCAATTTCTCAAGCACCTTTTGATTGACGACATCTTCAAAATAAAGTACAGCTACGGTTGTTTTGGAGCGTTTACCAAGTTCATATGTTTCAACACTTAATGAATTGGTAGGTAACCGTTTTCGTATTAAAGCAATATTAATAAAAACATCCTCAATAAAATCATCTCTCGGACCTCTGACAACTAATTCAAGAGTTGTTTCTTTAGGCTCCCGATTTGGTTTTTTTGCGATATAACTCGAATACAACAAATTCAGATTTTCAAAATATAGTAAAACATGCCCTTTATAGACTCTAGTTATCGCATCATCTTTACTTGTTATTCTCTGAAGATGAGGAATGTGTAAATTATTTTGTATATGTTCCTCTAACAATTCCTCCGATTTTCCAGCAAATAATGATTGTACTCGTTGTACAATAACAGTCTGCAGTAACCGCTCATCCATCATTCCTTCACATTTTATCAAATGTACTTTATGTTGCTGAAATAAATATTCTTGGAATATTACATCAGCAGAGCGTTGAAATAGTGACTTCAAAGATTTCAAATTTAATTCTTGTTGCATTGAAGAAATATCCCTCATCTCCTACTGAGTCAGCTCCTAATTAGTACATTTATGAGTAATAACACAAATACACTTACGGCTATTTTCCCCATGGTCTAAAAAAATATGCAAGAAAACTTTAAAGTTCATAATGCTTTTTCAGAATAATTCACCTACGAATTTTTCATACTATTATTAGAAAAACTTATCCAATCATCTTCTTTAAATTCGCCATTTCAATAGCAGACATCGCTGCATCATAGCCTTTATTTCCTGATTTAGTCCCTGCACGCTCAATCGCTTGTTCAATACTTTCTGTAGTAACAATGCCAAAAATAACAGGTACATTTGTAGTTAGTGATACATTAGCAATTCCTTTTGCTGATTCATTACATACATAATCATAATGTGTTGTTGAGCCACGGATTACTGTACCTAATCCAATTATTGCATCATATTTCTTTGTTTCGGCTAACTGTTTTGCAATGAACGGAACTTCAAATGCACCAGGAACCCATGCGACATCGATAGAATTCTCATCCACACCATGTCGCTTTAAACCATCTAATGCACCGTCTAATAATTTGCTTGTAATAAATTCGTTGAAACGACCAACTACTACTGCTATTTTTAAATCCGTACCAATCAATTGTGCTTCAAATGTTTTAACCATTGTTCTTTTCTCCTTTTATATAGACATTTTATTTTCTTCCATTATTTGTTGACGACGATAAGTGGCCAATGCTTCTATGGAGATCATTTTTAAATGATGTAGCGCTGCATATTTAACAAGGTCATTAAAGCGAAGCATTTTGCCATTGTCCCCCATAATTTCACAAATAATGCCCGCAGGAATACTATGACAAAGCTTGGCCAAATCAATTGTAGCTTCTGTATGCCCTCTACGCTCTAATACACCATTTTCCTTTGCAACTAACGGGAATACATGACCGGGTCTACGAAAATCCGTAGCTTTCGCTTGTGGTTCTAGCATTTTTTGTATAGTCATTGCCCGTTCAAAGGCACTAATTCCAGTCGTTGTGTCTACATGATCAATACTAACGGTAAATGCCGTTTGATGATTATCTGTATTAATACTAACCATAGGCTTTAATGCTAATTTTTGTGCAAGCTCCTGTGAAATCGGCGTACAAATAAGACCTCTTCCATAAGTCGCCATAAAATTAATCGTTTCTGGGGTCATAAATTCCGCAAGTGCGAGTAAGTCCCCTTCGTTTTCTCGGTCCTCGTCATCTACTACAATAATCATCTTCCCTTGTTTTAAATCCTCTAATGCTTCTTCAATTGAATGTAGCAATATCGCCACCTCCAGCTCGTAAAATGTATTAGATCCATTATGCCTCGGCATAATTGCGTCTAAAATCTTGCAGATATTTGGACTCTACTAGAAGTTAAAACCCGTTTTTTGCTAAGAAGTCTCTTGAAATGGTTGGTGCTTCCTGTCCACGCTTAAGTTGATGCAAAATGTATTTTCCAACTAAATCGGTTTCAACATTGACGAGATCACCAATTTTTTTCATACCTAAAATAGTTTCCTTGTATGTGTGAGGTATCAGTGATACTGTGATACCGTTTTTCTCGACATGGAAGAGGGTTAAACTCGTTCCGTCGATTGTAATGGAGCCCTTTGGTATACAGTAGCTCGTTAACTCCTTCGATAGTTCAACATCAATATAGACTGCATTTGCTAATGGTCGCTTGCGCACTATTTTCCCTATCCCGTCTACATGTCCGGATACAAAATGACCACCGAAACGTCCATTAGCCGACATAGCGCGCTCTAAATTTACCGGATCTCCAACTACGAGCTGCTGTAAATTTGTTGCGCTCACTGTTTCAGGCATTACATCCATCGTTAGCTCTTGTTCATTAAAATGTATCACTGTTAAACAAACACCATTGACCGCTATACTGTCTCCGAGCTTTACATCCTCTACCATTTGCTTTGAAATTACGGTAATTTTCATACTTTGCCGATCACTTTGCATGGTTTTTACGGTACCAATATCCTCAACAATTCCTGTAAACATTTTTTCACCTGCTTTCAATCATTTAATAAATTTCCGTTCAAACAAAAAACCCCTTACATGAAAGGGGTTTGGGAGTTTATCTACATAAGACGTCAACAAATAAACCTTATGGATATAATATTTTTTCCATAGGCTGTCATCTCATCGTTCTTCTCCCATCCAGACTGTCACTGTCGGTTTTGGATTCGCACCAAATCAGCTTGCGCTCACGGACTTTGAATTTTTTCATCACCGCCGATTGGGAATTTCACCCTACCCCGAAGAACTACTGCTATTCAATTTTTTAGCTAAATAAAACAAAAACTACTTCCCGCTATAAAATGGGAAGTAGTTAACATAAAAGCATACTCAAAGAAACCTTATAAACTCAAGCGAATTTAAAAAGCTCATACTTTTACCCTTCTCCCATCCAGACTATAACTGTCGGTTTTGGATTTGCACCAAATCAGCTTGCGCTCACGGACTTTGAATTTCTTCATCACCGCCGATTGGGAATTTCACCCTACCCTGAAGGATATTTTTATTTAGCTATTTCTAACGATAACACTATTTTATTTTATTATCCAGATAATTCTTAATAGAAATTTTTTTCTCTACCTAATTTCGCTTTCATAAATTTGTACTAACGTTGGTTTTTTTCTTAAATGAAGGAACCTCTAGTCATTTAGCACGTTACTTTATAATGGCATTTTTTTATCTGCTTAACATTAACAATGAACGCAACGAATATGATTAGATTCCCTTCTCACATTGGAGGTTTTTTTATTGCAAACCATCTTGAAAAAAAAATCGTTTAACAAAGTCATATTTTATACTTTTATCGCAATTTGCTTTATCGCTTCTGTTTTTTTCGTTTATCACAATGAAGGATTTTATGACCGTCCAATTGCAGAAGTTATAAAAACAGAATTAAAAGAATCAAATCTTGTAACGGATATGTATGAAAATGATGATCATTTATATACTCAGCAAATTACAGCTGTATTAAAAAATGGTGAAAAAAAAGGTAAGCTTATTCATTTTACCAATGAGTATTCAGCATCTGGAGCCTTTGATCAAGAGTACCATGTTGGACATAAATTATTTGTTTCTATAAAAGCAAATACAAACGAAAATGGAGATTTAACTGGGACAATTTTAGACGTAAAACGTGATCAGTTTGTCTTGATAGTGGCGTGGATTTTTATCGTTGCTTTGCTGATTGTTGGGAAAAGACAAGGGTTATTTTCTATCATCAGTTTAGTTGTAAATTCTCTTGTCTTATCCTACGCTTTAGATTTATATATACATTCCAATATAAATTTGATAGTTATTAGCGGGGCATGTGTTCTTTTATTTACAGTCATTTCTTTAATTCTCATTAACGGCTTGAACGAGAAAACATATGCGGGGATTGTTGCAACACTTATTGGAACATTTATTTCGTTATTGATTAGCGCTTTAGTTTTGTGGATCACAAACGAGAACGGAATTCGATATGAAGAGATGCAATTTTTAACGCGCCCATATCGAGTAATTTTTATGGCTGGGTTATTTATTGGAGCACTAGGAGCTGTAATGGATGTCTCCATCACAATGGCTTCTTCAATGTTCGCTTTATTTGAGCAAAACCAAGATCTATCTGACCAAGCACTGAAAACCTCAGGAATTGATATCGGGAAAGACATTATGGGAACGATTACAAGTATTTTGTTTTTTGTTTATATTTGTGGCTCAATCCCTATGTTGATTTTATATTTGAAAAACTCTTATCCATTGGGGCAAACACTTTCCATGAACCTTTCATTAGAATTAGCGAGAGCCCTAGCAGGGGGAATCGGTGTTGTCTTAACGATTCCGATCAGTTTATACACTTCTATTTTTTTCATTAATCGAAAGAGGGCAAAATAATGAATGTATTAGTATGGTTAACGGCCATTTTATTCATATTAATGATTGTTATTGGTGGGAAAAAAGGTGTACGTTCTTTTCTATCTTTATTTTTAAACTTTGGAGTGCTCTTTATAACTATCTTTTTAATGACCAGTCAGAAAAATAGCCCGATTTTATTAACGCTCATTGCCTGTACCGTCATTAGCTGGATTAGCTTATTTTTTATTAATGAAATGAGCAGTAAAACGGTAACTGCATTCATTTCTACAATGATTAC
This sequence comes from Lysinibacillus sp. CNPSo 3705, assembly GCF_028674935.1. Lineage (NCBI taxonomy): Bacteria > Bacillati > Bacillota > Bacilli > Caryophanales > Bacillaceae > Lysinibacillus > Lysinibacillus sp. CNPSo 3705. The sequence continues at coordinate 86,948 of NZ_JAQZSD010000006.1, forward strand.
GATTGTAATTTTATTACTATTCATTGTTTTTGTAACGGAGAAATCAATGATTCGTGGATTCGGGGAAGAATCCTCTGAGGAAATTAGCATATTTTCCCTTTATATTGGCGTCAATTTTGTGCAAATTGGCGCTTCCGTTATTATTATGAGTACGATTGGGGCAATTTTGGATGTTGCTATTTCCATTGCTACTTCCATGCATGAGATTCTTCATCATAATCCTTTCATTAGCAGAAAAAAATTATTTACATCAGGTTTAAGCATTGGAAGGGACATTTTAGGTACAGATACAAATACATTATTTTTCGCCTTCTTTGGTGGTTATTTAAGCTTGTTCATATGGTTTAAAGATTTATCTTATTCAATTGGCGAAATCATTAATTCTAAAGTATTTACCACTGAACTTATTATGATATTTTGCGCAGGCATTGGCATCGCACTTATCATTCCTATTACTTCCTCGGTAAATGCCTATTATTTAACAAAAAAACGAGATACAACACAAGATGCTTCATAATAGTTGTACCTGTCACCCTGCTCAATACCAACGGATGACAGGTACATTTTTGTCCATTCAACTACATAATAAAGATGATTTCGTTATTGATTTCAACGCATTTTTCGGTACAATATTTACCAAAGAAGATACCTTACTCCCTTTCATCAAAAAAAACATTTACCCTTTAGTAAAAAAATTATTCATCAAGGGTAATTTACAATACGCTGTTTCATATCCTGTATAATCATGTCATTATTTTTTGAATAGGCAGTAACATTTTCAAGAAAAAACGTCTTTACAACTAGATTATAAAGGAGAAAATTTGTAATGAAATATATTATCTTTGATTTTGATGGAACACTGGCAGATTCTACAGCAGTGTTTACATCAGCTTGGAATACGATTGCACAAAAATATAAATTTAAAGGAATAGAGTTAAAGGAAATCGAATCATTAAAAAAATTATCTATAGCGGAGCGCAGTAAATTATTCGACTTCCCAATGTATAAATTGCCCATGATTTTACCACAGTTTTATCGCTTGTATCGTCAGTCATTAAATGATGTTCATCTTTATGATGGCATTAAAGATGTCCTTTTGGAAATTGATAAAAGAGGCTATAAAATCCTTATTATTTCCTCTAATTCACAAGAGAATATTTTAGAATTTCTAAAAATGAACGGCATTCATTGTGTATCAAATGTTCTCTGTTCAAACCGTATTTTCGGAAAAGATAAAGTAATAAAAAAATTTTTAAAGGATTCAGGCATTACCCCTTCTGAAGTTTTATACATCGGTGATGAGCAAAGAGATATTGTAGCCTGCAAAAAAGTGGGCGTACCTATTATTTGGGTTGGTTGGGGATATGACGCTATTGAAGTTGTATGCCAAGAAGATCCCGAGTACAAAGTAGCTACACCTCAAGAGATTTTAAATATTATCTAAACGAATAGGATCATAGCGATTAAAAAATGGCTATGATCCTATTGTAGTTGAAAAAAAGTATGGACTTTCGGCAAAGTGAGGGGGTAATTACCGTGTGGACTGGGCACTTTCCTAGGGACGTCCAAGGAGCCGCTTTACTTGCAATGCTCGCTCAAAGGTCTCCGTTTTTTGCGCGAAAGCGAAGCGGCAGCGGCACCGAAGTTGATCACAAAGCGTTATCATAGGAACTGTTGGTCGTAGCCTTCGTTCCTCTTTCTCTAATCCACAAGGAGTCGCCAAATCTTCACTCTAATTTAATGGATAATACGAAAGCGAAGCGACAACACTAAATACTTATGTATGAAAAGTGTCAGCGATATTTCTTTTCTGCAGTTCTAACAAAAAAAAGACACATTGTAAGTGTCTATGAAAAAAACTATGGCTTTTTCAAGTTGGCTACATATTTTTTTGCTGTTCTGATCTCAATTGTAAGAGAATTTTTACTATAGCTAGCTTTAATTAAAAATGGTACGTTAGTTGTATTTTGAAATCTAAAATCTAAACCACCATAGGAAACTGTAGCATCTCTTCCTTTTGGAACATACCCGACATCCAATGAATGGTGGTGACGTTCTACAAATTTCACCGGTATTTGATCAACCGCGTTAAATAAGGTTGAGGACGTTTGACAGATGCCTCCCCCAATGCCCATCACAACCTTTTTGTTGATGATCTCTGGTGCAGGCTGATAACCATTAACTTCATCCCTAGGTCCAACAACTGTATTAAAGGAGAAATAATCACCACTTCCAACGATAACATTATTAATCGCCTTCGCAGAAAGTTCAATATTTTTATTTCTTCCTGCATCATGAGTATTAAAATAAGTTGTATAGGACCCAACAGCTACGTCTTCTAAATACGGAATGTCTTCAAAATTATAGCCGCTTTCTGTAACAGATAAGGGCAACTCCACTTTACCACCAGTTGCTGATGCTTCTAATATTCTCTCTACTAAGTCACGTTCTTTTAAAACAATTAAAGGACTACCTTTAATTACTTTTCCTTGATCATCAAGCTTATCGAGTATCATCCGCTTATCATAGCCGGTTGTTTTTTCGTTTCCTCGCGCCAAATCTTTTGCTAATTGCTTAATTTGTTCTGTATACGATTGTCGATCTCGTTCGTAGTCCATTTCCTTCGGTGCAATTGTTTGGATGATAGCTTTTGTTGAAGGGTCTTCGATTTCAACCACGACGGGCTCTGCTTGTTGTAAGGTAACAGGCTTTTTTACATCATCCGCTTTTTGCTCTGACGCTTGAATTTGTTGTTGTTGTTTTTTCTCATCTACATTTTTCCCCTGACAGCCAATTAGCCCAACTGTACAAATAATGGATAATGTGGTTATCCACTTCTTTTTCAAATAAAACACCTACCCTATCGATATACTACAGAGACATCTTATTCGTGTATTGCTGATAGTGTGTTTCATTTCATCATTTTTATTTGTTTATAAAATGAAAACACTCTACAAAGTTGAATTGTAGAGCGCTATTTTTTTATAGATGATGCCACGGAATCATTTTTTCATTTTGCATATTTCACTTTAAACCTAAAGATCAATACTATATAAATCCAATCATAAATAAAGATTGCAAGCGAAATAATAGTAATCAAAGGCGTTCTAAAATACAAATAAAAGCAAACTGCCGCAAACACAGTACCGATCATTTTACAAACAGCTATGCCCATTGATTGTCCACTTAAGTTCCCCCTCTGTATGAATAAGGCGATAAAAAGCCCTGACATCATCAGATTTTGGAAAAATGCTGCATATATGCCTGCTGTATCTTTGAATTCATGCATCAGCGCTAAAATCGTGAAAAAGCTTACTACGAGTGTTATGAAAAAAGATGAATAAAATACCTTTCTCGGAATAACTTTTTTATACTCCTTATAACCATAAAGTAAAAATTGCATCAGAATGAAGATATCCAAAAAAAACCATAGGAAAGTAAGGATCCTCATCAAATCATTTAACGGAAACATAAATGAAAAAATAAATTCCCATGAAATATTTGCACAAATTGCAGCCATAGGCATGCCATATCTCTTATCCTTTATTCCTTGTTTGATGATTAATATATATGTAATAATCCAAAATAGCCACATGCCAAATTGGCTGATCAATATGAATTTTTCTTGCGTCATATCTACAAACTCCTTCCCTCTAATTATCATTCTTCGATACTATATGTGAAGAAATCTATTGTTTATGTCATAGGAATTGTAGAAAATACTTATGGCTCAAATAATCTAAAGAGTAAGCGCCTATACATTCATTAACCAATCATATATAGTAAGACGAGGTGATAATATGAAAACTAAAATTTATTATGATAACGACCAATTTATTGCAGGCACTACCTTAAAGGATGACATCGAGCCGGAACATAACAATATGGCGCTCCATACATGTGTGAATGAAGCAGATGTGCTAAAAAACCGAAAACAATTAGCAGCTACTTTAAATTGTGACTTAAATAATTTTATTTGCACGCAACAAACACATAGTGCTAATTTCCATAAAGTCACGATTTCTGATAAAGGACGAGGCGCTGAGCAAATGGACACTGCCATTAGTAATACCGATGCACTTTATACATTAGAGCCGAATTTACTTTTATGTAGTTTTACAGCAGATTGCGTACCTGTTATTTTTTATAATAAAGTTAATGGCCTTATTGGCGTAGTGCATTCAGGCTGGCAAGGCACCGTCAAGGAAGTCACATCAAAGCTTTTCCAACATTTGATAGAGCATGAGCAATGTCATCCACAACATTTTCACGTCCAAATCGGTATGGCACTTAGTCAGCAGAAATTTGAGGTGGATGCAGATGTTTATGAAAAATTCCACAACCTAGGCTATGCCGAGGACTTTATGTATTACAATGCACAAACAAATAAATATCATATCGATAATCAGCAAACTGTAAAAAAACAATGTGAGCTTGCAGGTATTCCAGTTGAGCAGATTTTGATTGATACAACATGCACATTCCTTAGCCCAGATGGTTTTTCCTACCGTCAAGATAAACAGACTGGCAGACATTTAAGCTTCATTATGCGTAAAGAACAGTAGTTAAAAGGGACAATCCACTATTAATGATAATAAGCAAAAAGGATGTATCTCATAGTAGAGAAATACATCCTTTTTACATTTCATTATTTATTAACGGGACGATCTTTTCCAATTCTAAAAACATAATAGCTCATGATCACAAGACCTAAGAAAATAATGCCCACAATAAGTGAAACTCTAGTATCATCATTAATCCACATACCGATCAGCACCATTATTAAAAAGGCAATCGTTATATAGTTTGTAAATGGTGTAAATGGCATTTTGAATGGGTGTTTGGAAAGTTGTTCACCTTTTATTTTTCTAAATCGTAGTTGACTGATTAAAATAATAAACCACGGGACCATCCCCGGTAATACACTAGCACTGTATACATAGACAAATAAATTTCCTGGTGCAATATAACTGAGAATAACGCCGATAAACAATCCGATTAGCACGCCTGCAGTGCCAAATATCGGAACACCATTTTTAGAAAGCTTCGCAAAAAATTGAGGTGCTTGTCCATTCATGGCAAGTGTATATAGCATACGTCCAGCACTATAAATTCCACTATTACAACCTGACATTGCTGCTGTAATGACCACAAAATTAATAATACCTGCCGCAGCGGTAATTCCAACCTTCGCAAAAGTTGCAACAAACGGGCTACCAATCGTGCCTAATTCATCCCAAGGATAAACCGTTACAATAACAAAAATTGCACCAATATAAAATATTAAAATACGCCAAATAATACTTTGAATCGCATTCGTAATCGTTTTTTGAGGATTTTTCGCTTCTCCTGCTGTAATCCCAATGAGCTCAACACCTTGATAGGCTGCAACTACTAATGATAACGCAAAGAAGAAACCTGTCCAGCCGCCAGTAAAGAAACCTCCATGATTCCAAAGATTCGATAATCCGATTGCCACGCCTCCATTACCAATCCCGAAGAAAATAAGACCAAAGCCCGCAATAATCATTAAAACAATCGTTACGATTTTAATCATAGCAAACCAAAACTCAAATTCTCCAAAAGTTTTAACAGATATAAAGTTGGCCACACCTAAAATCACCATGGCGATCAATCCTGGAATCCATGCTGGTAAATCAGGATACCAATACTGCATATACGTGCCTACTGCTATAATCTCTGACATCCCAACAATAACCCACTGAAACCAGTTACTCCACGCTGTTAAATAACCTGCTAATGGGTGTATATATTTATAGCCAAATGTTGCAAAGGAACCCGTACTCGGCTCCATATAAAGCATTTCTCCCATTGCTCGCATAATGAAAAAAATAAATAGACCTGCTATAGCATATGCAAGGAGCACAGAAGGTCCTGTCCACTGAATGGCACTTGCAGACCCCATAAACAAGCCCACGCCAATAGTGCCTCCAAGAGCAATCATTTGGATATGACGTGCATCTAATCCCCTTTTTAATTCTTTATTTGCCACTAAATTACGCCTCTTTCTAAAGTTCTTTCTACGATGAATTATCTTATAATAATAATCAATTCCATTGAAAAACACAATTGTATTTTTAGGAAAAACACGATTATAGCAATAATAAAATAAGGATTTTAAGCATTTTGGTGTTCTATCCATGACTTTGGCGGTTCTTTCGGATGACTTCTTCTGCGGGTCTTTCCGTCGCTTCAGCTCTTCTTTCTGTTTTGCCTGTTCTATCTGTCGTTTTGGCTTTTCCATCCGTCGTTTTGGCTTTTCCATCCGTCGTTTTGGCTTTCCATCAGTCAAGCCCTTAATATTGTGTAAAATTCTATACAAAGTTTTTCAACCCTGATTTTAGTTTTCCTAAATTTTACGGCTTATGTTGGAATTCGCCGCTAAAACTTTGAGTTTCGCCGCCAACCAAGCAAAGAACGCCGCTAAACTATAAAGTTTCGCTGCTAACAAGCTTTTTATCAGCGATTGTCGGAAGTTTATCAGCGATTTTGCTGTTTTTATCAGCGATTGTTGGAGGTTTATCAGCGATTTTGCTGTTTTTATCAGCGATTGTCGGAGGTTTATCAGCGATTTTGCTGTTTTTATATCCGTCGCCTTGACTTTTCGATCCGTTACTTTGACGGTTCTTCCGCTTTAGCTGTTCTTTCCGTCGCTTCAGCTCTTCTTTCCACTTTGCCTGTTCTTTCCGTCGCTTGGGCTGTTCATTCCGTCGCTTCGGCGGTTCTTTCCGCTTTTCCTGTTCTTTCCGTCGTCGTGGCTTTTCCTCCGTCACTTTGCCTGTTCTTTCCGTCACTTTGGTTGTTCTTTCCGTCACTTTGGTTGTTCTTTCCATCGCCTTGGCTGTTCTTTCCTACGCTTCAGCTCTTCTTTCCGCTTTGCCTGTTCTTTCCGTCGCTTCAGCTTTTCCATCCGTCGCTTTGCCTGTTCTTTCCGTCACTTTGGCTTTTCCATCCATCGCTTCGGCGGTTCTTTCCGCTTTGCCTGTTCTTTCCGTCGCCTTGGCTCTTCTTTCGGTCGCTTCGGCCGTTCTATCCATCACTTTGACGGTTCTATCCACGACTTCGGCTGTTCTATCCACGATTTTGACGTTTACGACTTCTGCGGCTCTTTCCGTCACCTTGGCCGCTCTATCCATTACTTTGACGGTTCTATCCACGACTTTGGCTGTTCTATCCACGATTTTGACGGTTACGACTTCTACAGGTCTTTCCGTCGTCTTGGCTTTTCCATCCGTCGCTTCGGCGGTTCTTTCCGTCACTTCGGTTCTTTCCGTCGCTTCAGCTTTTCCATCCGTCGCTTTGCCTGTTCTTTCCGTCACCTTGGCCGTTCTATCCATCACTTTGACGGTTCTATCCACGACTTCCGCTGTTCTATCCACGATTTTGGCTGTTCTATCCACGATTTTGACGTTAAACGACTTCTGCGGCTCTTTCCGTCGCCTTGGCTGTTCTATTCATAATTTTGACGGTTCTAACCACCACTGTGAGAAACATTTCAACTGGTTATAGCTATAAACCAACCAGCTTTGAGTAAAAACATACGTAAAAAAACTCTATCCCATCATGAAAGGCGTGAATGGAATAGAGTTTTTTTGTTATTGTAACAACGTCTGTTCTTGGAGCTTTGCTGAGAAGTATTTGCGGGCATCTGCTGTTAGAATTTGCATCAGAATAACCTCTTCTTGACGGGCAAATTCTACAAACATTCCACTTAGATTTTCATAAACATATTTGATTTTATAGCCACTATCTAAATACTGATCTATTTTTTTTATTTCCTCTATGCTTTGTTGATGTTCTGACATGCAATCACCTCACCTTTTTTGTGAATATCTTGGGTGGTTAATTTTTATTCAGACCTTTGATTTCTAGCAGCGGATCTGGTTGTTCAACGACATCATTCTCTTCTGGAACGACAGTTGGAGCAGGCGTTTGCTGCTGTCCAAATAGTTCATCCAAATTGTGACCGACTGTAATTCCTAAATATTTTGCATCACTTGGATCCTCTAGCTCAGCTTGAGGGTATTTTTTGAACCACCAATACTTCGCTAATACATAATATACAAGTGCCCCTACAAAGAACCCTACTAATGAAGAATAAGTGGAAAATATATTTGCCACTGCACCACCGATAATCCAAGCGATTAAACCAGCTAAGTTAAAGCCCTTCAAATATTTAAACTGACCATCTAAGTCATAAAGTGCTTTTACATGCACACGACGTTTACGGATTAAATAATAATCGGCAAATAAAATACCAACAATCGCAGTTAAAATTCCCCCGATAATTAAAAGTGCATTGACTAACACATTAAATAAACTCCATGGTTGTGCTAGAATACCAATGATTCCTGCAATAACAACCCCTACCCAAAACGGCACTTTTGGCCCACCGATATTCGAGAAAATTGTTCCAGCCGGGATAACATTTGCAGAGGTGTTAGTCGACCATTGTGCTAATACAATCATTAACAATAAGATTCCTAAAATAAAGCCACTTGCACTTTGCTGTAGTGCATTGATCGGATCAGCAGAGGCAACAGCCATATAGCACACAGCACCAATTGTCACTATGAAAGTATTTGTAATCGGCATGACGATTAATGAGCCGACCAGCTGTGTTTTATTGCGTTTGAACCAGCTGCGTTCATTTTTTGGTGCTTTAAAGAAGCGTGACAGTGAAGGCATATCGGCTGCTAGCGTCGACCAAAATCCCATATTCGCCATAATCACTACCATAAATGCCGTGAAGGCTGAGAATCCTGTTGTTGGCGCTTCCACCCACGTCCAAATATTTTTCCCTTGAGCTACTGCATTATCTGCCAATGTATAATACATCCAGCAGGAAATTAAAATGATAACTGGTGCTGCTAAATCTGCAAAGCGTTCAATAGATTTAATACCTAGTGATGTATTAAATAACTGAAGTGCTGCAAAGACAATGAAACAGACAAACCAATTATCAAAACTAAAAAGTAAATTTAAAATGCCGTTTATCGCTAATGCTCCAAAATAAGTATTCAGACCGAACCAACAGGCGGCCGTTACACCCCTTACAAGTGACGGAATATGTGTGCCAAATGTACCGAACGGTGCACGCATATATACTGGGAATGATAAGCCATGTTCAATGCCTATATCTCCAATTAACGTCATAAATACACCAATAAGACAAGAGCCAATCAACGTTGCTAAAATTACCATTGGCAATGGTAAGCTTATGATGGCCGTTCCACCGATTGCAAAAGCCGCTAATACAATTGCCATCCCTATCCAAATTACTGCAAAACCAAATGTTCCAATATTTCTTTGTTGATGTGTCACTGGAAGTAAATCTGGGGATTTTAAATAATTCCCATCACGTTCCATATAATCTCTCCTTTTTATAAAAATTTCCGTGACAACTTACATGAGGTTATTCCTTCCTTCAACGAAATTGCTGAAGGAAGTTGGAATTTCAGTTTATCTTCCTTCGACCAAATACTCCCACCTTAGAAGGTAGTGCGACGAATGAAGATCAAGCCTATAACGCAATTAAGCCAAGGCGAAATTGATTTTAGACTTTTTACTTAGATAGACTGCTAATTAAAGATTGACGTTCATTCCAAGTCATTGGTGGAACTGTAGATTTACGTTCAACCATTGTGATGGCATCATCTACAGGACAAACGATTGAGCATAAATTACAGCCTACACAATCCTCCTCCCGCACTTTCAGCATTGGGCGGCCGTCTTCTGAATATAAGTCGATACATTGATGCGATGTATCCTCACATGCAATATGGCACTTGTTACAGTTAATGCAAACATCATTATTAATTTCCGCCACGATTTTATAATTTAAATCCAAGTCACCCCAATTAGAAAATCTGGAAACTGAGCGACCTACTAAATCCATGACAGAAGCAATACCTTTATCGTCTAAATAGTTATTGAGTCCATCGACCATATCCTCAACAATACTAAAGCCATGATGCATCGCTGCAGTACAAACTTGCACGCCCGTAGCGCCCATTAATATAAACTCGGCAGCATCTTGCCAATTGGAAATACCACCAATGCCTGAAATAGGAACATTAATTAATGGATTCCGAGCACATTCTGCTACCATATTGAGTGCAATTGGTTTAACGGCAGGACCACAATAGCCACCATGTGCACCCTTTCCGGCTACATGGGGCACGGTATTCCATGTATCTAAGTCGACACCGGCTAAGCTGTTAATTGTATTAATCATACTAATAGCATCTGCTCCACCTCTTGTGGCCGCTTCTGCCGTTACCGTAATATCGGTAATGTTCGGTGTTAATTTCACAATTACTGGCGTTTTCGCTGCTTCTTTCACCCAGTACGTTTGCTTTTCCACTAATTCAGGTACTTGACCAGAGGCAGATCCCATTCCTCGTTCTGCCATCCCATGTGGACAGCCAAAGTTAAGCTCAAGACCATCAACACCCACATCTTCAACTCTTTTAACAATCTCATGCCATTTTTCTTGCTTTGGCTCTACCATTAAGGACGCGATAATTGCATGATGTGGAAATCTTTTTTTTGTTTCATAAATTTCTTGCAAATTTACCTCTAACGGACGATCCGTAATCAGTTCAATATTATTGAAGCCAGCTACTCTTTGTCCGTTAAAGCTAACAGCTGCAAAGCGTGAAGAAACATTTAAAATTGGATCCCCCAATGTCTTCCAGACAGCACCACCCCACCCCGCTTCAAAGGCTCGTTGTACTTGATAGCCTGAATTCGTTGGCGGTGCCGACGCAAGCCAAAATGGATTCGGCGATTTGATGCCCGCTAAGTCAATACGTAAGTCTGCCATAGTTGTTCCTCCTTTTTGCAATCTCACTTGGTTTATCAATTATTCCTCGGCACAATTGCGTCGAGTTCCTCTATTTCAGCGTGCATTCGCCTCACCATCTATAGAGATGGGAGCTTCTGCAACATTCACTGTACCTGTCGCTATGCTTTCGGTACAATAGACACTTTGCTGAAAGAAGTTAAACGTTCATGGATCTTTTTTGCTGCGTCTTTCCCTTGCTGTACAGCGGTTACAACCATCGCCTCGCCCTGGCCATTTCCGAAGACGACATCTCCACACGCAAATACTTTGTCATTCGAAGTTTGCATTGTCGTTTCATCAATATCGACAACACCATTTGTATGCTGTAAGCCAAAAGCTTCAATCAATGACACAAAACGCGTTTGCCCAATTGCCTTAATAACAGCATCCACTTCAATAATAAAATTGGACCCCTTAATCTCCTCAGGTCTTTGACGACCATCAGCACCCGCTTCACCGAGCCTCATTTTTACACATTCAATGCCTACGACCTTACCTGACTCATTGCCAATTATTTTTTTCGGTGCTGTTAACCACTTAAACTCCACATTATCCTGCTTGGCAAATTCATACTCAAATTTGTACGCCGTCATTTCCTTTTGTGTTCTTCTATAAAGAATTTGAACATTGTCAGCACCTAAGCGCACTGCACATGTAGCACCGTCAATCGCGGTATTTCCCGCACCAATGACAGCCACCCGCTTCCCAACTATATCTTTTGTAAGCGGTCCCATTTTTGTCTTTCTGACAAACTCTATCGCATCATGTACACCGTCTAAATCTTCTCCTTCAATGTCCAGATTCGGTACAGCTCCCATACCAACTGCTAAAATAACACTGTCATATTGCTCCAAAATCTCTTCAGCAGAAATATCTACACCGACAGTTGTGTTCGTTTTGATTTCCACACCAAGCTTTTCGATTTGTTCAACTTCCCAATCAACGACTTCATTTGGTAAACGGAACGACACTATACCAAAGCTCCCTAAGCCACCAGCTTTTGCTTCAGCTTCATAAATAGTGACCTGATAACCAAATCGACTGAGTTCACGCGCAGCCGATAAACCAGCAGGACCTGCACCAATAATTGCTACCTTGTGTCCATTGCTTTGCCCTTGCTTAAATAGCTGAACATTCGTTGCCATTGCCCAATCTGTTGCATAGCGCTGTAGCTCTCCGATTTTAATTGGCTTTGTTGAGGAATTTAACACACACGCCCCTTCACATAGTTCCTCCGTTGGACAAACCCTTGCACAGCTTGCACCAATTGGATTTGCTTCTAATATAGTCGTAGCAGAGCCCTTCATATTACCAGAAGCAATTTTTTTTATGAAATTTGGAATTTGAATACTCGTTGGGCAGGCTTTCATACATGGTGCATCGTAGCAATATAGACAACGATTGGATTCCTCTATTGCTTCATTCTTTGTCATCCTACTAGTCAATTCCATAAAATTACGTGTTAACTGCTGGGACATTGCATTTTCTTGATTCGGAGCCATTTCCACATCCCCCTCATGTGTTCATTTTTTCCTTCTTAGTGACTCATCACCATAACGTGTGGTTAATTTTCGTTCCGGCTAAGCACTACCCTCAGGGCGTCCGATTTGCTGTCGCTTCGCTTGCGTACGGGAAACATCCGCTTCGCTGCATGGTCCCATCTGTGACGCTAATCCCCAAGGAGTCGCCAGCCTCCACTTCAGTCAACCCTATATACATGACATTGAACATATATCATCCACAACTTTTTGTGATGCGCCTTAATAATTTCACCAAGATTCATCTCGCCATCTATTGAGCAGATGTAGCTATAGACCGATTACTCTGTTCTCCATCCAAAGCAATCGGTCATTATGCTAAATGTTTAGTGCTTCTGCAGTCGTTGTTTTTAATGCACGTTTTATATATTGCCCGCTACCTAGTACACCAACAAATTCTTTATTTTTAATGACATATTCGCCACGTACTAGTACGCTTACTGGTTCACCCGTTACTTCCCATCCCTCATATGGGTTATAATCTACGTTCATATGATGTGTTTTCGCAGAAATTTCTCGTTTTACCTCTGGATCAAAAATAACGATATCGGCATCAGAACCGATTGCAATCGTTCCTTTTTGTGGAAATAAACCAAATATTTTTGCTGCACTTGTGGAAATCATATCGACAAACTCATTAATAGAAATTTTTCCTTTCGCCACACCTTCTGAATATAAAATACTAAAGCGATCTTCAATAAAAGGCCCACCATTAGGAATTTTAGAAAAATCATTTATTCCTAACTGCTTTTTACCCTTGAAACTAAACGAGCACTGATCAGAGCCAATTGTTTGTAGTTGTTTTGCTTTTAGAGCATTCCATAAATGATCCTGATGGTATTTCGGTCGAAGTGGTGGGGACCAAACATATTTTGCACCCTCAAATCCTGGTTGTGCTAAAGCAGATTGATCCAAAGTTAAATATGGTGGACATGTTTCACCATAGACGTCATAGCCTTTTTCACGCGCAGCAATGATCTCATCAACTGCCTCTTTACAAGTAACATGTACAACATAAAGGCTAGCGCCCGCGATATGGGCTAACTCAATCGCACGTTTTGTCGCTTCGCCTTCTAATTCAGCTGGACGAGTAAGCGCATGATAAATTGGCTCCTTATGACCTGCACGTCGCGCCTCTTCTACAAGCTCATCAATAACAGAACCATTTTCACAGTGCACCATAACAACGGCACCGAGGTCTTTCGCTATTTTAAAAGCTTTAAAAAGGGTACGGTCTGAGGCTTGAAATTCTTTCGCATAAGCCATAAATACCTTGACAGAAGTAATACCCTCTTGCTCTAAGATCTTCGGCAATTCGGCTTCCGTTTCAGTGGTTAAATCACCAATCATTAAGTGGAATCCGTAGTCTATGGCTGATTTCCCCTTCGCCTTGTCATGCCACTTTTCAACTGCATCTGAGAGTTTATCCTCGCCAGCTGTTAAGCAGAAATCCAAAATAGTAGTCGTCCCACCGAAAGCCGCTGCAATGGTACCAGATTTCCAATCATCATCAGTCACAGTATTGTTAAATGGCATATCTAAATGTGTGTGAGGATCAATTCCTCCTGGCATCACATATTTACCGGTAGCATCAATAACTTCTGCCCCAATGTCAGATAAATTTTTGCCAATTTGAACAATTTTTCCGTTTTCAATTAAAATATCTGCCTCAAAAACATCTGCAGCTGTTGCCACTCGTCCATCTTTAATAATTTTTTTCATTCTGCCCCTCACCCTTCGTAAAATAATGGAGAATGCTCAATCATGACAATGTTAGGAAAACCTACTTTAATGTAACGTGTAAGTTTCCCCCATACTGAACTTTGTTTGTAGCGTCAATACTGTTTCTAGTAATACATCTGCTCCTTTCGCACAATCCTCAAATGTTGTTTCCTCCTCCTCGCAATGACTCTTACCATTAATACTTGGTACGAAAATCATCGCTGATGGAACAATGCTTGCCATGTATTGCGCATCATGTCCTGCCCCGCTAAACATTCGGTGAGCAGTATAACCAAAGCTCTGACAAGCCCTTTCCACTTCATTACAAATATGAGTATCAAAATAGACTGTATCTCTACCCCATAGCTTTACTGGCTTAATGCTACAGCCCATATCCTCTGTAGGAAGATTATTCAGTATGGCCTCTACTTTTTGCATGACCTCTGGTTTTTGATGACGTGAATCTATCGTAAATGTCACATTGTTCGGTATCACGGTATGAATATTTGGTGAAACATTCATTCGTCCAAATGTAAACACTAACTGTTCATCGATTTTTCCGAGCTCTTCATGTAAATACGAAATGATTTTTGAAGTTACAATCATCGGATCTTGACGCATTGACATCGGTGTCGTTCCAGCATGATTGGACTGCCCTGTAACCGAAATTTCATAGCACACCATACCTAATACACCTTCAACAACACCAATTTCCAACTGCTTTGCCTCTAGAACAGGTCCTTGTTCAATATGCAATTCGATATAAGCAAGTGCTTCCTTTAAACGATTTTCTTGATCTCCTTCATAGCCACTTGCTTGCAATGCTTCTTTGAAACTAGTGCCGTTTTTATCGATAGATTGCAGCATTTTTTCTTTATCAAATTTCGCTGAAATAACCCCTGAGCTCATCATGGCTGGATCAAAACGAGCACCTTCTTCATTCGTGAAATTCACAATCATGATCGGGATATCTAGCTCAATCTCGTTTTCTTTTAATGTTCTAATAGCCTCAATAGCCGTTAAAACGCCTAATACACCATCAAATTTCCCACCCTTTTCAACGGAATCTAAATGCGACCCCATTACAATTGGAGGAACATCCTTTTTCCCAGGTAAAATGGCATAAACATTACCCATATCATCGATTTTGATGTCCATCCCTAGTTCATCACAACACGCACAAAAATAGTTTCTTGCTAAGACATCCTCTTTCGAAAGAGACAAACGAGTTACGCCACCATTTTCAGTAGCTCCAAATTGACTAAATTGTGCAATTAACTCTTGCAATCGTCTACTATTACACTTATACATATGCAAGTCCTCTCTTTCACAGTAGTTATACACATTCTATAAAAGATAAAAATTATGAGATATAGATAGTAAACTAAAAAAATATGTGCATCTGCACATAATATATGGTAAGTTATGTTCATAATAAGGGGGGGAGAAAATGGGGACAATTCGCAAAATTGTAGAGGGAGTTCAATTCCCAATGCTAACATTAATAGCTGGACATAACGGAACGTATCGAAGAGTTACAGGGATTAACGTTGTAGAAAGCATCGATTTAATTATGTTTTGTAGACCTAATGAATTAGTCGTGACTACAGGTATTAATTTATCTTCTGATGGAGATTCCTTAGAGCAACTCGTAAAACTAGCTTTCACTAAAAAAGTAGCTGGTTTCATTATTAATACCGGCCCATATATTCCAAATATACCAGAATCAGTCATCTCTTTTGCCAATGAACATGATTTCCCTATTTTTCACATGCCATGGAATTATCGAATAGCCGATCTATTAAAAACAACATTTCAATTTATCGCCAATCACCACCAAGAGCTTTCTATCGAAGAAAAGGTTCTTTATAATTTACTTTTTCACTACAAACAAAACGCCAACTATATTAAAGATCAATTAGCACTACTAGGTTTTCCACAAGGTAGGGAACTAGCCATTATTGCATGTACAACAAATGGTGCACAAGCTAATATTGACCGTTACGAGGTCATGATCCAATTTGCATTTCAAAATAGATATAAACGCTTCTTAAAACTTAAACATAAAAATCACCTCATCTTTTTAATCGACAGAGCACAAATCAATACACCAAATACTCCCTTCTCAAAAGTTGTTGAAGAAATTTACGACAAAATTACGCAAAAAAATGGTTACTTGGATATTATCATAGGTAAAGGAAATTATCATAAAGAGCTTGAAAATGTCCGCAAAAGCTATAATGAGTCATTAACAGTAATCCAATTAGCAAAGCTTCATAACAATCGCTTCCTATATAAATATAAAGAAATTGGTGCCTACAAAATTATTATGGCCGTGCAAAATCAAACATTAATCAAATCATATAGCCAAGACATCTTAGGTCAGCTTTATCGCTATGATGAATTGCATAACTCAGATTATGTACAATTTCTACGCATTTATCTCGATGAAAATGGAAGTACCCGTAGGATTAGTGAACGTTTATTTCTTCATCGCAATACAGTACTTTATAAAATAAAAAAAGTAGAAACACTATTAGATATGGACTTAAGTAATCCATTTACAAAAACAAATCTCTATATTGCATTTTTGATTGAGGATGTGTTAACGCACCAATAAATTTTATCACCATAAGATTTCTATTTTAAACGCCCAAAATCCAGTTTATTGTTTTGTCCATATACTATTGCTAAGTGATTGCGGCTAATGAAGGGCTTCTAGTAAAAATCCGCTTCGCCATCAGGGTGCAAATCCCTTATATCTTTGCGGATTTTTATGTTAGCCATAACGAAAAAACTGATGCACCAAAATGGTCATCAGTTTTTTGAGGAATAAACTCGAGGTTATTTTTTGTTTTTCTTTTTATTTTTACTATGTGAATCCTTTTTTTCTTCTTTTAGCACATTAGTTGTTTTTAAAGCCGTAAAATCTGCTTCATCACCAAACTCCATACCATAGTTTGGATTTCTGTCTATGCGCGTATGATGGTCATGATTTAAATCAGGAACAAGATCTTCGTCCTCATCAAATCGCATAATAAGAACAGGTAGAGATATTAGTCCAGCTATTCCAACGAATGCATAAATCCATCGTGACAATACTGCTGTTTGTCCACCGAACAAATAGGCAACTAAATCAAACCTAAAGAAACCTATAAGTCCCCAGTTGATTGCGCCTACGATGACTAACACTAAAGCGATTCTATAAACTACGCTCACGTTTACACCTCCTTCACTTGTAAATACGAAGCCAGTAATACACCCGAAGTTCATTCTTCACATGTATATAAAGCGTCGATATTGCAAAAAAATTGTCATAACAAGTGGTAAAATTACAAATACTTATTGTGTAAATTAACTCGCTCATTTTGACGGTCTTATTTTTAGCAGTAACCGCTTATTTATACAAGGGCATGCCTAGGCTAAGTTATATTACAAACAAAGGGAACGTTAAAAGTCGAAGGCCATAAACCTAAAAATTCCAACTCACCTTCTGCATTCTCCTTATTCGTTTACAGCCATCATATAATTAGGAAATATCCATTTACTTCGTCCCCGTTCTTGTTCTTATGGTCTTTGAAAAAATCGAAGAAACCCTAACCAAATCTACCAATTGGCTTAAGTTATATAATTACCAAAAATTTCATAAATCACATATAATATATGTGATAGTCTATAACTTTAATTACCATTATTATACAAAAAAGAAAGGGCGTATTTTATGAAAAAACTGATAACCATTAGGACTTTAGCATTTTTAGCCGTATCACTAATCCTTTTTGCAGATGGTGTCCAAACAGCTGATTTTCTTTTTTGCCTTCTATTGTCACTATTCTTTATTGGTCATCCTTGGTACGAACTTTTTAAACATAAATTTAGGGTTAGGGGAAATCAGTAAAAGGTACTTTTATCTAGGGCAAACGAATAAAATTTTCACATCAAAAAAGCGTGAGACATCAACTTTTACATTGATTTCTCACACTTTTTAAGATTTTGACCAGAAAAGGGGTTTCAACTATTTCTGCCAATGATTAAGTTCCTTTAACAACTCAGGTAGTTGTAATTTTTTAACATCAATCGGTGGTAACGCCTTGATAAATTCCTTACCATACGACTTTGTTGAAATGCGGCGGTCTAAAACGATAAAGGCTCCTTTATCCTGCGATGAACGGATTAAACGACCGAAGCCTTGTTTAAAACGCATAATGGCTTCTGGTAGTGATAGCTCATTGAAGGAATTGCGACCTTGTGCAGTAATATGCTTTGCGCGCGCCTTAAATACAGGCTCTTCTGGTGAGGAGAACGGCAGGCGTACAACAATAACTGATGCAAGTGCGTCACCAGGAACGTCTACACCTTCCCAGAAGCTGTTTGTACCAAAAAGAACGGCATGGCTAAATTTTTGGAATGATTTCAGGATTCGCATACGGCTCCCCCCCGTTACACCTTGTGCAAAGAGCATATAGTCTTCAAGGAGTTCACTATCTTGAATAAGCTCCACTGTTTTTCGAAGCATATCCTGTGCGGTAAATAGGACAAAACAACGTCCTTCCGTCATCCGTACTGTGCGTGTAATCGCCTGTGCGACCGCTTCAATATATTCATCCTGTGACACATGTTGAATATCGGGCATATCTGTGACAATAAATGCCTTCGCTCCTGCATAATAGGATGGGGACGCTTGTAGCTTTCGAACTGGCACACTATCAGAAATACCGAGCTGGCGCGTCACAAAACGCTCATTGCCTGGTACAGTTAAAGTACCAGAAGTCCATACTATGCTTGCCTGCTTACGAAGCGGTGCCAGTACTTTTTCGATGATTGGCGTGACATTCACAGGCTTTTTAAAAACTTGTAAGCTACCTGGAACACTCCGTAAATCGAATTCTAACCACACTGAATTATCATCCTGTGACGCTAGGAAAATTTCCTCCCATTCAGCGATTTTCACTTTTAATTCACTGATCCAATAATGCCATTCTGATAATATAAAGCGCTCATTTTTATCTAATTGCTCAATATTATTTTCAAAAGCCTGTCCTATTTCTGTCGCAAGATCAAGCCACTGCTGTGTCATCTTACTTACTTGTAACAGCGGTTCTTTTGCTAGCGATACATCCTCTAAAAACAAAGTGCATTTACTACTAGCTTGTTTCCCTTTTATTTGGTGCTGCATTTTTTGAACAGCTCGCTGAATAGTTTCATCGAATGTCCGTTGTAGACGTATAAATTGTGCATCTAGTCGCTGTAAGCTTTGCATAGAAACACGTTGTTTTTCCTTAGCGGCCTGACTAAATTGCTGGAACAAAGCAGTTTCCTCCATCGTTCCTATTTGGCCAAAAATGTACTTCCATTGCGTATAGGAGAAGACAATTTCGTCCTGCTGCATGGCAGATTGTATAAATTGATGTGCTTCGTCGATGATCCATCCGTCAATTTGTGTAAAGATCGGTGTTTGACGGACTAAATCACTAAGTACCATAGAATGATTGGTTACAATACAATCAGCAAATTCACTATTTTTTAACGCTTGCTCATAGAAATCAAAGCCCTTTGAAGGTTTTTCATCAGGCATTTTACGGATTTTTTCTAAAAATAGTTGGCCACCACCAGATACATTAAGCTCACTTAACACACCTGTTTCTGTTTTCGTCAGCCAAACGAGAATCTGTAAAATTGTAAAGGTATCATCATAAGTTTCATCAGCATAAGCCATACATTGCTCAAAGCGTGCAACGTCAATATAGTGCTGCATGCCCTTCAGAACAGCAATATTTACTTTAGTACCAAGGATTTTTTCAATCTTCGGTAGCTCTTCTTCAACAAGTTGCTCCTGCAAGTGTGATGTATATGTGCTAATCGCAATTTTTTTACCGACTGCTCGAGCATATAAAATCGCAGGAAGTAGATAGCCCGCTGTTTTACCAATGCCTGTTGAAGCCTCTATAACGCATTCCCTTTTGTCATTGAGCGCTTGCCAAATAGTGTCCATCATCTCAAATTGCGCTGGTCGTTGCTCAAAATTCGCCATAGCCTTTGTCATTAATGCTGTTTTGTCAGCTGCTGATTGTGGATATGATACAATCTCTTCATTATTTATATGCTTTTTTCTTCCATCACAAATAGCTAAATTGCGATAGTAGGAGACATTTTCATTAGCAGTTACATGCTGTCTTTTAATTTGCAGAGCTTCAAAGAAAAGTTGGGATAAATTTGATTTTAATCTGAATGAACGTTTATGCATTTGTTCAAGAGTTAGCTGAGGGAGACTGAGTAACTCCTTCCAGCAATGTTTAAAGAGCTCAGCAGTTGCTCGGGCATCGTCATCTGCTCGGTGTGCATTTGTTAGCTCTATATTTAAATCTGCCGCTAAATCACCTAGCTTAAAGCTAAGTGACATTGGAAATAAAATTTTGGCAAGCTCAACCGTGTCCATCTTTTTACCTTGCCATTTCGGTAAACCTGCACGCTTGAACTCTGCTTGTAAAAAGGATAAGTCAAAATCCGCATTATGCGCGACAAATACACAATCAGCAAGTAGTTCGTATATGTAGTCGGCATGTGCCTCAAACGGCAAGGCATCCTTTACATCCTCATCCGTAATATGCGTTAAATCCTGAATGAACGTTGGAATAGCTTTACCTGGATAAATAAACTTCGTAAAGGTACGCTCAATTTTCCAATCTTTCATAATAACAATGGCTATTTGAATCATTCGGTCCCCATTTGCCGGTGAATGACCAGTCGTCTCCAAATCAACAATTGCATACTTTTGACTTTCCACCATACATCTCAACTCACAGTTCACATTAGATAGATGAATTTTATCACATATTTATATGTTTGGTCATGTGTCGGTTATCTACCGTAGTGCTCTTTTATACTAAAACACATTCAAATACTTTAAATTTCCAAATCTACTTAATGTCAAGCAAAACTATTGTAAAACTATAAAAGATGTTTAGAAATGGTTTCGTTCAATTTTTTACTTAAATAAATGCAGGGGAATATAGTGTTTTTAAAAAGTAAAAAAAACAGGTGAAAAGGAATTAAACTGTTAATTCTCACCTGTTTCGTTTTTTTAAGAAATATTATAGCTTAAGAAGCATCTTCTAATAATAATAACTTCTTAAGATGCTTAGGATTTGATATTTCTGTAGAAAAATTCACTATACCGTTCTTATCTACAAAATAAAGGTAGGGTGTTTTTGTTACTT